>DAOUUR010000574.1 GCA_030668045.1 bacterium | reverse complement strand
GAGATAGAACCGGACGCGGTACCGATTTACCTGATTCAAACGATGGCTTTCATAGCCGAGGTTTATTGATGACAGCAAAAATAGAGCGGTACGAAGTTTTGATACTTTGCCGTAACGACAAAACAGGCAAGCGCTTCGACGTGGGCGGTGTGGTTACGAGCAAGGATTTTAAGAAAGCAGTGATAAATAACTGGTTGGAGATTGGCGTATTAAAGCCCGCTCCAAGGGAAAGGTTAAACGATGGCAGAGACTCCTAGCGGAAAAGACAAATTATTAAGATACGCCCGCGTTTTCGTTGGCGGTTACAATATATCCGGCGATTTCCGAACGTTTGGCAACTTCGCTAATTCATTTGAAGCGGCTGATATGGGCGGCGTCGGCGAAGAGTTGGTTCACTATCTGAGCGATGGACATAGGATAGTCGGCATTTCTGGTTTTCGATGCCTGATGAATGACAATACTAACCGGTCGATGGACTTGCTAGATACAGCCGACGCATTGACCGAAGTATCCGTACTATTCGGCGGCGGCGGCGAGCCTGCTATCCCAGATCCATGCTATTTTCTGCCAGCCGCACAAATGAAAGCGATCACCAGTTTCGACGGCGGTGCCGGTGTAGTCGAGGCCGACTTCCTTTACGATACACTTAGCTATGCCAATGCTGCATCGAATCCGGCTGGGGTTGTATTGGCCAATGCCGATCTGACGGCGACGGCGGATCTTGGAAGTCATGGCGTCGCGGCGCTGACAACAGCCGGATGGCACGCAAACCTGCATGTTACGGCAACGGCAGCCGGCAATTATGCAATGATAATCGAACACGGCACCGATGATGCGGGATGGGCTACATTAGGAACATTTGTATCGACTGCCGGCGCGGTTGGCAGCGAATACCTTACTGGTACCGGAACGGTTAACAAATTCGTTAGATTCGCGGTAACAAAAACCGCAGGAACCGCAACGGTTATTGTCGCATTCGCAAGAAATTAAGGAGATAAATTATGGCAGCAGCACCAGGAAAGAATAAAGTAGAAAAGAGTTTGACCCTGATATGGGGCGGGCAGAATTTGGAAGGCGATCTACTTCGAGGCTCGTTGAATATTGGTGATGAGTTTGAATCCGTCGATATGACCGGTGTCAGTGAAGAATTGATCAACTACCTTGCCGGTCATCGTAACGCCGATGTTACTGCTAGATTCCACATGAACGATACAGCGACAACCGGCGCAACAACGGTATTAAATACCAGCTATGGCAGCACCAGCACGCTTACAATGGCTTGGGGCGGGGCGGGCGCTGCGCCAGATACCGGAGATCCAGAACTGGAAGGCGTCATGGTTCACACGCGGCTTTCTCTGGCGGTTGATAGTGGAAAGTTCGTACACGACGTACAGTTTCTACCGACTGGCTCTGCCGGCTTTACCTGGGGTACCGCTGCATAGGAGTGTGATTCATGGCTGTTGGAAAACATCACATCGAAAAAGGTGCATATATATTTTGGGACGATCTCGGAACAACGGCCCTAAATATCACCGCTTCTCTAATCCCCGGCTCGCTGAATATCGGCGACGAATTCGAGAGCGTGGACTTGACCGGCGTTACCGAAGAACTGGTCAACTACTTGGCCGGTCATCGTAACGCTGATGTTACGGCTCGCTTTCACATGAATGATGTAGCCACGATCGGCGCGACGTTGGTTCTAGGGAACACGACCGGCAAAGTCGGCACGCTGACGATTCAAATTGGCGATGCCGGTACTGCCCCAGATGGCAGCGAACCGGAGCTAGAGGGCGAGATGCTTATGGTCAAAAACGATTACACCGTAGACGGTGGGAAGATTGTCCATGATGTACAGTGGATGCCGAGCGGTGTGGCCGGCTTGACCTGGAGCACGG
>DAOUUR010000551.1 GCA_030668045.1 bacterium | reverse complement strand
GGGGCGCGGCCAAATCGGGAATCGACGACACCCCGAGGATGACGGCGCAAAATCCCAGCATCGGCAAATGGTAGCGAGCAAAATCACCCCAACGGTTGGCAGATTCGGCTGTCATTATAAATCACTGGTAACATACGATGGACTTCGGGTCAATAAAAAAACCGCTGTCGTTTTACTGTTTACAACTGCACAGTGCCTTGCCATATTGAGATGATAGCTATGCCTTTGTATCGCAATAGACAACTTAGCCAGCTCTCAAAGCTCAGACTGATTCTCGGGGCAGCGGTTGCGCTGGTCCTGATTGGCCAAACTGAAGGTCTGGAAAAACTGGGCCAAAAACTGGGGTAGGCATCTCTGACCATTGTCGCTTTTGATATCTACCCGACCACTAATCGTCAGGATCGATGAAGATGATCCAACAAGTTATCCATACAATCGAAGAGTACAAGCTAATCAGGTTGGATGACCGAATCGTAATCGGCTTTTCTGGCGGACCAGATTCGGTAGCGTTGCTGCATCTGTTGGTAAAACTGCGACGTCGCTTCAGGCTTACCCTGCAAGCGGTTTATATCAATCATCAGATTCGCCGACGCGCCGCCCAAGACGAAGAACTCTTCTGTGCCGAGATGTGCAACCGATTCAAGGTTCCATTCGAGGTTGTCACTGTCGATATCCCGGCTCTTGCCCGTAAGAGAAAAAAGGGAGTAGAGGAAACCGCTCGTGACTTCCGATACCAGACATTCAACGAAATTGCCAATCGTGACAGGTGTCACCGAATCGCTGTGGGACATCATCTTGATGATCGCGCCGAGACGGTTCTGTTCAGAGTTTTGCGTGGTACCGGCGTAGCGGGGCTGGCCGGAATTCCAATCGAGCGTGGCCGCATAATCAGACCTCTATATGACGTGACCAAAGACCAGATTCTCACCTATCTGAAAAAGCAGGGCCTGGCTTTTTGTACTGATCGCACCAACCGGGACACGCGGTACGATCGCAATTACGTCCGTCATCGACTACTCAGTCAAATCCGAGAACACCTCAACCCGGCGGTGACCTCGGCTCTGATCAATCTATCAGAAACAGCTCGTGATGAAGACGCGTTGCTCAACGAAATTGTCAGGCAAACAGCCCGTACTTCCGTTAGCATGACTGCAGGAGGGAAAATAGAGCTTGATTTGAAGAAAGTTGGAGCGTATCATAAGGCGTTGCGGCGAAGGTTGCTAAGGCGTTGTCTAATAGCACTTTCGTCGGACGGTCGAGCACCGGACAAAGTAGTGGTCGAGCGTCTGGATGACTTCTGCGCTTCGGCGGGCAAGGCGATGTCTTTGCCTGGGAAATTGGAAGCTGTTCGAGTCGATAAAACGTTGGTGTTGCGTCCCGGTAAGGCGATCAAGTTTATCAACCGGATCGAAGTGGGACGGAAGTGTCCAATCGAATCGTTGAAAGCGACCCTTACCGCCCGGAAAAAAAGTTGGGACGGGAAGCTTGACCGACGGAAACAATCTTCTGCGATTGTGGTTGATTGGGATAAGATTGTCTCGCCACTGTCGGTCCGCAACATCAGAGCTGGTGATCGATTTGTACCGCTCGGGATGCGAGGCAGCAAGACGGTCAGTAATTATCTGACCGACAGAAAAGTCAGCAGGGTCTATCGTGATGAAGTCCCGGTGGTCTGTGACAAAGAAGGAATCATCTGGCTGGTTGGCTACGAGATTGCCGACCGTGTGAAGATAGACAAATCGACAGAAAAGGTACTGGCAATTGGATTTCGACAGAATCGAACAGATCGGACTGAGGCCTTTCGAGTTGCTTTTGGACCGTGAAAAAATCGCCGGTCGTATCGGAGAACTTGGTCGGCGCATAACCAGTGATTACAACAATCAAACACCTGTCCTGATCGGTGTCTTGAAGGGCTGCATTGTATTCCTTGCCGATCTGATGCGGCATATCCAACTGCCGATGGAGTTGGAATTTGTATCGGCAGCCTCGTATCGGAAGGGAAGCACCCCTGCCGAAGAGATTGTGATTGG
>DAOUUR010000242.1 GCA_030668045.1 bacterium | reverse complement strand
TTTGCCCTGTTGATTTTACTGGCAACTGCCGTCAGTGCCGACCCATTGTGGATGCGTTACCCGGCCATATCACCGGACGGAGCGACAATTGTATTCAGTTACAAAGGTGATCTCTACAGCGTGCCTGCCGTAGGTGGTGACGCTTCTTTGCTGACTCTCCACGAAGCGTATGATTTCATGCCGGTCTGGTCACCCGATGGACAGTCAATTGCGTTCGTGTCGGATCGGAACGGCAACTACGACATTTTCTTGATGTCGGCCTCCGGTGGACCGGCTCGTCGGCTCACTTCTCACTCAGCGTACGACCGACCGACCGACTTTACCCCGGACGGCAAGGCGATAATTTTCCGTTCGTCGCGGCTCGATGATGTCAATTGCGTTCAGTTCCCCAGTGGTTCGATGTCGGAGCTCTATCGTGTTCCGGTCGATGGTGGACGAGTTGAGCAGATGATCACAACTCCCGCCGAGCTCGCGCAGTTTGACCGCTCCGGGAAACGCCTGGCCTACCAGGATTGCAAAGGGTATGAAGATTACTGGCGCAAACACCACACTTCGTCAATCGCGCGCGACTTATGGCTATATGATATTGACAAGGGAACACACGCCAAGCTGACCGATTTTGCCGGTGAAGACCGGAACCCGGTTTGGGGTCCCGACGATGAAACACTCTATTTCCTCAGTGAAAGAGATGGTTCGTTCAACGTATGGCAGATGCCGGTGGCCGATCCCGCCCAGGCGACTCAGGTTACTCATCATACCAAACACCCGGTACGGTTCCTCTCAATGTCCGACGCTGGCGATATCTGCTACGGTTTCGACGGTGAGATATATGTGCGCCCAACCGGTGCGAACGAAAGCCGGAAGGTTAGTGTCAAGATAACTTTTGACGAGCGCACCAACGCAACCGAATTCCTGACGCTCAGTGGTAACGTGTCCGATCTGGCTGTATCTCCCAATGGCAAAGAGGTCGCATTTGTAAGCAGGGGTGAGGTCTTTGTTGCGTCGGTTGATCATGGCTTGACCAAGCGCGTAACCAATACACCAGAGCAGGAGAGGTCGGTAAGTTTCTCGCCGGATGGACGCTCCCTGCTGTACGCTGGTGAACGCGACAAGAGTTGGAATGTGTACCAGAGCACTATCGCCGATGACACCGAACCTTATTTCTACAACTGTACGCTGATAGAAGAGAAGGCGATTGTCAAAACTGATCGCGAGACCTTCCAGCCGAGCTACTCACCAGATGGAAAGGAAGTTGCCTTTCTGGAAGAGAGAACCATTCTGAAGGTCATCAACCTGGCCAGCGACAAGACCAGGACGATTTTCCCGGAAGGGTTAAATTACTCCTACATTGACGGCGATCAATGGTATCAATGGTCCCCCGACGGACAGTGGTTTTTGATAGAACACAACAGCTTTGGCGAACGATGGTCCGATGAGGTCGCCCTGCTGGACGTCAAGGGCGAGAAAGAGCCGATCAATCTCACCAAGAGCGGCTATGAAGATGATGAACCGAAGTGGACGATGGGTGGCAAGATGATGATTTGGTTCTCCAACCACTACGGGCGACGTAATCATGGCGGCTGGGGACATGATTCTGATTTGCTCGGCATGTTCTTTACGCAGGATGCCTGGGATCGTTACAACCTCAGCGAGGCGGAACTCGAAATTCTTGAAAAGCAGGAAGAAGAAGCGGAGAAAAACAAGAAAGACGACGAGGCCAAAGATGACGACGAAGGGAAAGATGATGATGAGGCCACCGACGATGACGACGACTCATCAATCAAGCTGCCCGATCCGGTACCGATGGAACTGAGTGGTATTGAGGATCGAACCTTGCGGTTGACCACGCATTCTTCCCGCCTGGCTGATGCCGTCCTTACCTCCGATGGTGAGCAGCTACTCTACCTGGCTCAATTTGAAGAGGGGTATGATCTCTGGAGCTACAAGCACCGCACATCCGATATTGAACTGCTGACTAAACTGAACGCGAAGCGGATCAGTTCATTTACAATCGATGCCGAGGATGAGAACCTGTATATGATTGCGGACGGGAAACCAATAAAGATAGAACTTCCCGGTGGCAAGAGAGAGGGAATCAGCTATTCGGCCAGCATGTATCTAAATCCCGCCAGTGAACGCGAGTACATGTTTGAACACGCCTGGCGACAGATGCTCAAGAAATTCTATGTTAAAGATATGCATGGCGTCGATTGGGAATTCTACAAGAAAGAGTATACCAAGTTCCTGCCGCACATAAATAACAACTGGGACTTTGCGGAAATGCTCAGCGAGATGCTCGGCGAACTCAATGGTTCGCACACCGGCTCCGGTTACAGGTTTAAGATGGACGGTGCCGATGAAACAGCATCGCTCGGCGCCTTCTTTGATCCGGAATATTCTGGTGATGGGCTCAAGATAGTAGAGATTTTCGAGAAGGGTCCCCTGCATTTTGCAGACACCAAAATCAAGGTCGGGACAATTATCGAAAAAATCGACGGCGAGGTCATCAAGGCTGGCAGTAGTTATTATCCGCTGCTGAATCACAAAGCGGGAAAACCTGTACTGTTGGCTCTCAACGATGATGGTGACCGCTGGACTGAGACTATCAAGCCGATGTCTCGGGGAAGGCAACGGGAGTTGACCTACCAACGTTGGGTCAAGACAAGGCGTGAGGAAACAGAGCGGATATCGGGTGGCAGAATCGGATATATCCATGTCCGAAGCATGGGCCCAAGTAGTTTCCGTACAACGTTCGCCGAGTTGCTGGGACGGCACGCCGCCAAAGAGGCTATCATAATTGATACTCGGTTCAACGGTGGTGGCAATTTGCATGACGATCTGGTAACGCTTCTGGGTGGTAAAAGATACTGGCGAACTGTTCCCAGGGGACAGGCAATGGGAGAGGAGCCCTGGGGGAAATGGAATCGCCCTTCGGTCGTCCTGATGAGCGAGAGTAATTATTCCGATGCCCACATGTTCCCCTTTGCCTATCGCGAGCTGGGATTGGGCAAGCTTGTTGGCATGCCAGTGCCGGGAACCGGAACTTCTGTGTGGTGGGAAACTCTTCTGGATCGTTCCCTCTATTTTGGTATGCCGGAGATCGGGCATGTTGACAGCAAAGGCGAGTTCCTTGAGAACCAACAACTGGAGCCGGACTACCTGGTAGATAACGAACCGGAGATTGTCTCCGCCGGTAGAGACCAGATGCTTGAAAAAGCTGTCGAGGTGCTGTTGGAACAGTTGGACAAATAGACCGTTTCTATTTGCTTGCAAATCGCACTGCTTGAGGTTATTATGCCGACTGAGGATAATGACCTGCTGTGAAATCTGACGATGACGCCACTCGCTCAACAGTCGTGCTGACCAAGGGCACGATGATGTCGCACTACCGGATTATCGAGAAGATCGGCGCCGGTGGAATGGGTGAGGTCTTCCTGGCTGAGGACACCAAACTCAATCGCAAGGTCGCCCTCAAGTTCCTGCCCTCGCATATGTGCCAGGATGAAGATTGTCGCGAACGATTCAAGCGCGAAGCGCAGGCGGCGGCGAAGCTCGACCACGCCAATATCGTTCCTGTGTATGAAGTCGGCGAGTACAAAGGTCGGCCGTTCTTTGCAATGGCGCACGTTGAGGGTCGATCGCTGCAAGACCTGAAGGGAGTGAAAGAACTCGCTCTTGACCGGGTCATCCATCTGGCCGTGCAGATGTGCGAAGGGCTGCAAGCGGCGCATAATTCCGGCATCGTGCATCGCGACATCAAGCCGGGCAACATGATCGTCGACGGGGAGAACCGACTGAGGCTGCTCGACTTCGGTTTGGCGGCTGTGAAGGGATCAAAGAAACTCACCAAGACCGATTCAACCCTTGGCACGATCAACTACATGTCACCGGAGCAGGCTTGCGGCGAGCAGGTTGATCATCGTTCAGATCTCTTCAGTCTCGGTGTTGTTCTCTATGAAATGATAGCAGGGAGGTTACCATTTCAAGAGGAGTACGATGCTGCCACCATTAACGCTATCATCCACGACACTCCGGAACCATTGTCCCGCTATAAATCGGGTGTCAGCGATGGACTTCAGCGGATTGTCGACAAAGCCCTGGAAAAGAAAGTCGAAACCCGATATCAAACGGCCTCGGGAATGCTGGCCGATTTGCGCCGGCTGGCATCCTCGGAGAGCGTGGCGATTCCGAAGAAGAAAGTGCCACGGCTTGCCTGGGTGGCAGGCATTGCGGTGCTGATCATAGTTGTCTGGGGCGGCCTGCAGCTTACGTCGTGGCTAAGTCCCTCGGCGGTGGCCGCAAAATCTATTGCCGTGGTGGATTTTGATAACGTCGGTGCAGCAGAAGACGCCTACCTGGCCAGCGGTCTTGCTGAGGACCTGGCGATCAAGCTGAGGCAGTTGGAAGGAGTTCGGGTTGCCAGCAGCGCGGATATTCGTCGTTTGGCCAAAGAGAACTTGTTGCCGAGAGAGATAGCGGCACGGCTGAAAGTGCAATATGCACTTGGTGGTTCACTTCTGCGTCAGGATAATCTCGTAAGGGTGAACGTGGAACTGATCGACAAAGAAACCGGCAATGTTGTCTGGTCGGATCAGATACACAGACAATTTACAGAGATCTTCCAGTTTCTTGATGAAGTATCACTCGGGATTGCCCAAGCCTTAGAAGTTCGCCTGACTCCTGTCGAAGAGGCTGCGATGGCAACCAAGCCTACCGACAATACTGGGGCGTATGATCATTACCTTAAAGGACGCCACTATTAT
>DAOUUR010000030.1 GCA_030668045.1 bacterium | reverse complement strand
GTACGGTGACATCACCCGTCCCGACACTCTTCCGACGATGGTGACCGCAGTCGATTACATCGTTCATAACGCCGGTGTCGTCAAAGCGAAACATCCCCGGACTTTTTACGATGTCAACGAGCTGGGAACGAAGTCGCTCTTTGATACTATCGCGCAGCACAATCCAAATGTGAAGAAGGTGATTTATATTTCGTCGCTGGCTGCAGCCGGACCGTCGAGTGCGGGGAAGCCGGTCACCGAGGATGATCCGCCGCGCCCGATAACGACCTACGGACGCTCCAAACTCAAGGGGGAACAGGCGGCGCTGGCTTTTGCCGGTCGCTTCAATGTCATTTCCCTGAGGCCACCCGGCATTTATGGTCCGGGCGATAAGGAAGTCTTCTCGTTTTTTGATACTGTGAACAAACATATCAAACCGTATATCGGAAACGGACGGCGCAAGATACAACTGGTGCATGTGGACGATCTCTGTCGTGCGATCAATCTGGCTCTGACAAATGAAACAAAATCGGGCATCGCCTGCTTTGTGGCGGAGAATCAGTCGTATTCTATGAAAGAGTTGGTCAAGACATTAAGCAGGGCGTCGGGGAAAAGTGGCATACCGGTTTATATTCCGTCGATACTTTTCAAGATGATTGCGCTCGGCTCAGAGATTGTTTTTCGGATGGTCGGCGCTACCCCAATGCTGACCGTCGAGAAAGCCGGAGAGCTTCTTGCCTCCTGGGAGGTCTCCACGACAAAGGCGCGTGATGCTTTTGGTTTTGTTTCGCAGATTTCATTTGATCAGGGAGCGCGGGAGACGTTTCGTTGGTACCGCGAGAATGGATGGTTGCAATGATTTCAATTGAACTGATGTTGTTCTGCCTGGTTCTTTCCGGCCTCTATATCGCGTTGGCCAGCGGCGGGCTTCACCTGATTGCCCGACGACTCAAACCAGAGCGATACTTCCCGCAAGAACTAGTCGAAGAACAAAACCTGGCATGGCATTCGGTGAGTTTTGTGATGGACTACCTCTTCTTTGGTGTCATCCCGACCTTCGCCTACAGTTTCTTCTACCTGATTCTACCGTTGTCCGGAGTACGAATCGGCATGGCGGTTGCGTTGCTTGCGTTCACCCTCGGCATGGTGCCAGCATTGCTCGGTCTTTCAATCAGAATGAAATTCCCTCTGTCGTACCTGCTGTTCTTTCTGTTATCAATGCTGGTAAAACTCGGCGGGGCGCTTTGTATTATCGGATACCTTTACACGCTGTGAGGCTGCACCATGGACAATAACACCCACCAGAAATTCAGCGACGTACGAAAGCTGTTTCCGCATACCGATAAAATCGTCTATTTCAACAGCGGGTCCTACGGACCTTTTTGCTTACCGGTAAGACAGGCGATTGATGACAATGTTGCCATCAGGCTGGCGGCAGAGAGCGACGATTCCCACGACGCTTTTGCTACCAGAGATGAGCTTCGCGGTATCTATGCCTCAATGATCGGCGCCGACGAATGCGAAATCGGTATCGGGGCGAGCACATCGTTCGGGCTCAATATCGCAGCTTTCGGGTTACCGCTGGAACCGGGCGACGAAGTGATCGTCTCCGATGTTGAGTTTCCGGCTATCGTTTATTGCTGGCGAGCTGCAGCCGAGGCGCGACAGCTTAAGCTGGTGTTCGTTGAGTCAACCGACCGACAGTTTGATCTGGATAAATTCCGCAATGCCATCACTGACCGTACAAAAGTGCTGGCGCTTTCATGGGTACAGTACTTCGACGGTTACAAAAACGATCTGGCCGAGATTGGTGCAATCTGCCGGGAACACGGAATCTATTTCGTGGTTGACGGTATCCAGGGGATGGGCACCGAACCAATTGATGTGCACGACCTGAAACTCGACCTGTTTACATCCGGATGCCAGAAATGGATGCTGGCCCCGCAGGGGTGTGCGTTCTTCTATCTCTCGAAAGAATTGCAGAAGATACTGACACCACCGTTTATGAGTTGGCTCGGCGTTGACTGGAAGATGAATTTCACCGACTTGTTCCAATACGATCTACCGTATTTTGAATCGGCAGCAAAATATGAACTCGGTTACTACGCCGTTTTGAATCTGCTCGGGATGAAAGCAGCCTCGCAACTTTTTCTTGACCTCGGGATCGACAACATCGGTGCACACAACCACGCGCTTATTGACCGGCTGGCCGCCTACATCAAGGGTAGCTCATTCTATCGGATCACATCCAGCATGGAAGAGAAGCACCGCTCTTCTCTATTCACATTCTCATGTGATAACCTCAAGCAGCTTCACCGCCACATTCTGAAACAAGGGATAATTCTGGTACAGCGGGAGGGGTCGATCCGCGTATCGGTACATCTATTCAATAACGAAAGCGATATCGACCGTCTGATTGATGCGCTGGATACCTTTTCACAATCGTAACCCCGGCTACTTTTCCCCGCGCAGGTAATCCGCAATCAGTTGTCCGGCGAAGCGGTGGCCTTCGGCATTGAAGTGAATCGGATCGCGCGAGGCATCGTCAAAGAGATCATCGCGCAGGTCAAACGCCTGGGCCAGATCAACCAGCTCGATCTGTTCTTCGACAGCAAGCCGTCGCACCATCTCGTTATAGAATTCATGGTAGGCGTGCATGTTTGACTTCGTTCCAACCGGGAAGTAGGTGTCAAGCGATGGAAGCGGTGATGTCAACAGAATCGGTTGGATACCGTTGTCAACGCAGACGTGGCATATCGCTTGCAGATTTGCAAAATAGTCCTCGGGGTGAACACGGTACACCGGGTTGCTCCGGCTGAACAGAGAGTCGGGGTCGCTTTCAATTGGAGAGAGCAACAACTTCTTGAGTAGCCTATACGAATGGAGATGGCTGACCGCGTTCTGAATTTCAATTATAATCTGTGGTGGAAACTGTTGATCCTTATCGGTAACTCCTCCCGCCGCCGCCCAGTGATCGTTCCATGCGAAAAGAATGGTAACGATGTCAGGTTGCAGGTCAATCAACTCATTCTGGAAAAAACGTTTCCCCTGAAGCGAACTGTATCCGGGAACGCCACCGTTTATGACATCAAACTCTCCCGCAAGATTGGTTTCAATCTGCCGGATATATGATTCATCGTGCGACACACCCCACCCAAATGTACACGAATTGCCCAGTGCGAGGAGACGCGGTCTCTCATCCGGCGGACCAACATCGTCACCGCGCAATCCCAGCGAGTTGATACGGTAGGTCTTGCCCTCGAAGAAACGCGAGGTGATCGTTTGCGACGGACGCAGACGCCAGAACAGATATCGGTCTTTCTGGAAAACATCGGGATAGTCAAGTGCTCGATTGAGAGTGAAGAAACGATTTTGAAAATATGTATCGAAATCGCCGAGACGGACAACCGCCTCAACGGCTGCCACGACTATTATCAGCGCTGTCAACGAATAGACCACGCGCCGTAACGTTGCTTGCGTTCGGTATGCCATAGGCGTTCAATATAGTACCGTTCACGTCATCAACAAACCGTTTTGGCCGAACCAATGGAAAGATCTGCTCAGAGATTGCCGCGGCGACTACTTGATGGCCACAAGCGTTGAAATGGATCGGGTCGGCCATAGCATCATCGTAAAGATCAGTGCGAACATCAAAGAGGCTCTGAAGATCGACCAGCCTCGCTCCAGTATAGGCAGCGGCCCGGCGGATTTGCTCCTGGTAGTTGCTGTGAAGTTGATGTAGCTGGCAGGTCTGACCACCGAAGTAACCATCGGCTGATGCCACTGGCGGAATGGCAAGAATCGGCTCGATACCATTGTCATGGGCAATGTCGACAATTGATCTCAGGTTCTCAAAAAACTCCTGCGGCGGCACGCGCCGAACGCCCCGTGCCGAGTCAAACGATGCGCTCTCTTTTTCCGATGACACGCCACGAACAGCCCAGCGGAGAAAACGATAGATGTTAAATCGTGACGCGAAATTCTGAACGTCCAGCAGAAGTTGGGCCGGCATCTCCTGCTGCGAATCGGGACGTCCACCAACCGCCGCCCAATGATCATTCCACCCAAACATGACTACCGCCGCGTCGGGTTTGAGATCAAGCAGTTCCTTTTGGAGATACACCTTTCCCTGATGCGCGGTGTAGCCCGGCACCCCGGCATTGATTACCTCGCATCGCTGGTCGGGCGACCCGGCATTCAACAGAGTCGAAAGCTGAGTGGCGAACGTCTCCTTCTGTCGAACCCCCCATCCGAAAGTGCACGAGTTACCCAGAAGAACAACACGGAAGCCATTCTTCTCCGCGCTGAAATCATCACCGCGCATGCCAGCCGAATTGTACTGGTAGGTCAGGCCCGGATAGAGCCGCGACTCAGTTGTGCGATTGGCGGTGAATCGCCAGAACCGGTCGGTATCTTTCTGGAAAACTTCGTAGAAATCAATGTCGCCGGCATGAGGGAAAAAAGCGTCCTCATGATACAGGCGATCACCGATCAGTCCAAGTAACAGCTCGGCGATACATACAAAAAGCACAAGGGCGACAACAGATAAAGTCAGCCGCAAGGCCAATGGCGGTTGTGCTTGCGACACGAATCACCTCAAGGTGTGAAATCGGTAAGAATTTCATCTCACCCCTTGCCCTCCGGTGCGATCAATGATCACATCGGGTACTTCAACGATGTCGTTCTCCAGGTTGCTGCAAAAGCAAGGTGGCATCCCGGCCTCGCGTAGCCGTAGATGCACACAATAAATTCATATTTTTGCGGTGGAGGCATGGTGTTGGAATCATCAAGGTGATCCACCGAACTCTTAAATGTAATATGCAAAGATAATGCGATTTGTCAATAGTTACTTTGTTCTCAAGAGGCTTGAGATAGTATCGGCGATAGCATCGGCGGCAACTTGATGACCGAGTTGGTTGAAGTGAATCGGGTCGCTCTGCGCGTTGTCAAACAAATTGGTATGGAGATCAAACGCTGTTTGCAGATCGACCAGTGGTGTGCCGGTGTACTGCGAAACGTTTATCATCTTCTGCTGATACGTCACATGACGCTGGTGAAAATCAGAAACGGTGCCTTCAAAATAACCATCCAACGATGCCACCGGCGGTAGCAGAAGAACCGGTGTCGCACCAGACTTGCGCACGGCTGAAATGATCTCTCTGAGATTATCTGAGAACCGATCCAGCGGCACACGACGACGGCGTTTGTTATCATCAAGTTGTACGTCAGAACGACTTTCCGAGACCGCAAGAACTACCTTCCGCAACAGTTGATACAACTTCGTTTTAGCCAACGCGTTCTGAATGCAGAGAATCATCGGACCAGACATCTGTTGCTCATCGTCGCCGATACCACTACCGGCTGCAAACTGATCGTTCCATCCAAACATCGTCAACACCATGTCGCAGTCGAGACTCACCAGCTCCCTCGAAAAATAAAGCTTACCCTGATGCGAGCTATAGCCCGGAATACCGGCGTTGATTACTTGGATGTTCTCTTGGGGGAAACGTTCCCGAAGTACTCTCTGTAGTTGCGTTGTCCAGATATTATCATACTTGACGCCCCAACCAAAAGTACACGAGTTGCCCAGAGCCAGGATGCGGAAGCTCCCATCATCCTCAGGCGTCTCCGGACCGCGCCGACCCTGCGAGTTGATCCGATAGTCCAGGTAACTGAAACGACGAGAGTCTATCGTCTGGTTGGCGTAAAATCGCCAGAAAATATCGGTGTCTCTTTTATAGACATCCGGAAAGTCAACGTCGCGGTTCAGTGGAAAGGTCTGATTCTGATAAAACAGGTCGGGATCAATCAGGCGCAGCGCACACTCGGTAACCAATGCAAAAAGAACCAGCGTAATCGTTGCAGCCAGTAGTTTGAATCTGGTTGAGAGTTGTCTGTTCTGGGCGGGTTTCATCTGGCCGAATCGGTTGGTCGCATCGGAACGATTAGAACAGCGAATAGATGAATGGGGCCAGCGCCGAAGATTCGGTAAAGACAATCAACAGCGATAACAGTAACAAGAAAACGAGAATTGGGCCTAACCACCACTTCTTGGAAGTTTTCAGAAATTCAAAAAATTCAGAAAGGATTTTCAGGCGTTCAAATCGGGACATAAAAGAACTCGCTACGTGATTCATCAATACCTTGTGCATGGAAGTTACCGTAAAATTGGCAAAAGTCAAGGCTGTCGATTGCTAATAGAATACCGCACATTCGGTCACGGGCACGCCGGCGGGGCTGGGCCGAGGGGTACTCCGAACAGATACTCCACCAGGTACGTGATGTCCGAGATATTGACGAAATTATCAACATCGCCGTTCGCGTTACCTTCCTCGAGGCATGGCGGCACTGGGCCGAGCGGAACACCAAAGAGGTAATCTACGAGAAAAGTGATGTCGGAGATGTTTATGTCATCGCTCTGGTCACCGTTGGCGTTGCCACGGATGTCGATACAGCAGCCCTCCCCCGGAGCAATATCACCCCACCACAGATTGTAGGTGTTGCCTTCGTCACCGTAGTAAACGAGGATAAAATAGGTACCGCCAGATGGACCCACATAATCGATGTATTCGTTATCCGTTGTCGAATATGACTGAGCAAGCTCAATTTCTGACGCGTCGTCAAACAGCTTAATATCAATGTCGCCATCGGCATCCGTAAATCGACAATCTATCAGCACTCGCTCAAAGTTGGGTGCCACATCAATCTGGTACCAGTCATCGTTGCACTGGATGGCTGTAATCCAGTTGGTTGCCGATATTAGCGTCGCGTTGTCTCTGGAGTCGTTCTCCTCATACTGGTCGTCTGGACAGTCTGGGGGATCGTCCCACCACAGACTGTAGGCATTCGCAGCTGAATCCTTTTCCATCACCGACAGTGCTGACTCTTCGTCTCCGGATACATCCAGAGTTGTTGGCTGCTTGGGTTTCTTTTCAGGGTTGACAACGTTCTTTTCCGTATCTGGAGGTGGTAAGGGTACCTCGTTTCCGGATTCATCGAAAGCTGTTGGCTGTTTGGGCGGCTTTTCAGGACCGACCACATTCTTTTCCGTACCTGGCGGTGGTAGCGGCACTTCGTTTCCAGATTCACCGGCCGCATCAATAACCTGGCCAAGAAGGGAACCGCACAGAATCAGAATCAGAATCAGCATAGTGCCGACGGT
Source organism: bacterium (assembly GCA_030668045.1). Taxonomy (GTDB): domain Bacteria; phylum Zixibacteria; class MSB-5A5; order GN15; family FEB-12; genus DAOUUR01. Next base: position 4,638 of record DAOUUR010000030.1, on the reverse strand, counting down.
CAGAGCATACCTACGCCGACCGGTCATCAGAGATCGAGCTGATTGTTCTTCTTTCAATACAGAAACCAAAAGAACCTCCCGTTTAGCCGCACGTTACGGATCTACCAGTAATCCAGTCATGGATTGTCGTCCTCTTTAGATATGATATGTCGACCAAAATGTCAAGGTTTTTCGTCTGCTGATAACTCTTTTTGTCAAATACTGCGCTCGGTACTATTCCAAAAATACTCAAAAGTAATCCTGGCATGGAACCACGAATGAGGCCACCCGATCGCAGCCAGCTCGTGCGTTTGTGTATCTGAGAGGCCAAGGTTCCAGCAGCATGTCTAACGAGTTTCGCGGCAGGGTGGCAGGGTCAAACTTGTTTGGCCCTGATAATCATATATGAAAAACAGAAGAGTTCACTTTGATACCCCGGGTCATGTCCACGAAATGACATTTTCCTGCTATCGCCGGCAACCGTTTCTTCGTGATTCCACTTGGTGTGAATATCTGGCTCAGTCGATAGAAACAGCACGGTCGACTCTTCAATTAGAGATATACGCCTATGTCTTCATGCCTGAACATGTCCATCTGCTGTCGATGCCCGAATCTTATTCAATGGCCAGAATATTGCAGTTCATCAAGCAATCCAGTTCACGCAGGGTTATGATTCAATGTCGTCGGGGGATACCGGCGCGACTGAGTCAATTCAGGACGGGCCAATGCTCACCGAGCAGAAAGCCCGCACGATGGGACTGGTTGATATGGTGGTCGATGAAGAGGCCAGTCTTGCCCGCGCTGCCCAGGAGTTGGCGGTTGATTTTGCGACCCGAAGCGGCCCGGCTTTTGCAAGCCTGAAACGTCTGCTCCGGGGCCCGGTTGTTGAGGAAATGACGAAGCGCACCCCGGCCTCAATAGCGGAATTTCTCGATATCTGGTACTCTCCGGCCACCCGAGAGCAGCTCAACATGTTCGAAATCCGGGGGTAGGTGGGTAGCGAGCCACTTCTATATTGGCCCGCCACCTGAGAATCTGGTGACGGTTTACCCTAAAATCAGGTTTGAGGGGCCCACCCGCCGGTCTGGCGGAACCTCGCCCCGGCGAGCCGATGGCACTTCGGGTTCTACTCTACAATAGCTTCCCTAGACATCATCCAGTTGATGGACTCGTCTCGTAGACTCCAATAAAACCTCCTAATAGTTCAACCTTATATTTGTTGCAATTTAATCACGCCGTGTAATCAAGAAGAATGAAAGACAAAAAGTGAAAAATATCACAAAAACGCCTTGACAGAACAGTTTCAGTTCCATATTTATGAGGGCAATATGAAAATGAATATCAATTTCATTTAGGCATAGCATTTGAAATCACGACCCAAACAGTCAAGCATGATTATTGCTAAGAGATTAATAGCTGCACTTCTTTTACTGTCCTTAACTGGTTTCAGTGCAGCGTCCCTTTTTTCTCTTCACCTTCATGTTCTTCCCAGCGGTAGGGTTGTTGTTCACAGCCATCCCCTCCCCGACGATAATGACGAGCGTAGCCATAATCACTCCCAGCAGGAGTACGTGGCACTGGAAGCAGCCACAAGAATCCTGGAGGCAGGTGCATTCACTCCGACGGACGGACCGCCTATTAATTCCGATCTTCGTGGCATTTTCTATATCGATGACGAGTTATCGCTGCTTATCGCCCCCCATTCACTGGTAGCAAAGCGCGCCCCGCCGTTATTGCCTCTATCCTGACATGAACCAACCACGCGCATCTTGCGCGATCTTAACCAGTTTATAGGAACGAGGCGACATTATGACTAAATTGATGATGATTGCATTCGCACTGACTCTTATCGTTGCCGGCACTGTGGCCGCGCATGGCGGGGCGATCAGCGGCATAATCACTGATGCCACATCGGGTAAACCGGTGCCATATGCTACAGTTCAGATCGAAGGAACGAGTCTTGGTAGTGTGGCCAACTCAAGCGGTCGATTTGAGATAAAGCACGTACCACCTGGAACGCACACATTAATAATCTCTTCAGTCGGGCGCGAATCGCTTAAACACGTTGTGATCACGCCTATCGCGATTAATTCAACGCTTGATATTCAACTTCAGCCCGCCCGGGTAGAAGCCGGAAGTATCGTCGTGACCGGCACGAGGACCCCTCGCTATGTAAAAGATGTTCCCATCTTCACAGAGGTTGTGTCCAGAGCTTCAATAGAGAATAAATCAGCGCACAATATCTTTGAAGCGCTGGAAGGGGAATCCGGAGTGCGCGTGGAGCAACAATGCCAGGCCTGCAACTTCACCATCCTTCGCATGCAAGGACTCGGGGCCGATCACACCCAGGTGCTTCTGGACGGGCAGCCGGTGTATTCCGGTCTCGCCGGAGTTTACGGCCTGCAGCAGATGAGTACGGCTGATGTTGACCAGATCGAAATCGTCAAGGGGGCCGGCTCTGCGCTTTATGGTAGCAATGCGGTAGCTGGCGCTATCAATATCGTTACTTGCGTACCTCGAAAGACCGAGGGTCAGGTGAGGGTCGAAATCGGTGAACACGGTACCAATCGGTATGAGGTGTCGGCCAGTACCAGGAAGGACAAACTCGGCATATTTCTGTTTGCGCAACAGAGTGAACAGGATGAATTGGACGAGACCGGCGACATTAGTGCACCTGGTGGCATTAATGAACCTGACGGTTGGACAGATCGCGTCGAGGCAATCGCTAAGACCAGTGGATTCAATCTTTTTCTGGAAGATCTCTTGGCTGCCGATCAACTGGTTGTTCGTGGGCGCATACTCAGCGAAATTCGTCGAGGCGGTTGGTTAACCGACAACTTGTTCGAGAACCCGTTCACACCGGGTACCGAACATATCATTACCGATCGCCACAGCGGTCAGTTCGAGTACAAACTCTGGTTACCCGGTGGTAGTGAACTGAATGCAAGTGTATCATTCACGGGGCATAAACGCAATGCGACGAATGATACCTTCCTCGGTGACTATGAAGAAGCCAAAGGCGAAACGCCGCCAGTTGATCTTCTCCGGCCTTATGTCGCAAATGAAAAGCTCCTGAGTACCAACCTGAATTTCTTACAGCCGATTAAAAACAGGCACCGCCTTCTTGTAGGGGTACAGTTCTCCCGCAATAACTTGGACGAGAGAGGTATGTATCTTGATATCGACACTGAACAACCGTACATGTCCACCTCTCAGAAGAAGGGCTGTGACTTCGGCATCTATGCTCAGGATGAGTTCAGAGTGACCGACAAGCTTGAGCTCGTGGCCGGGCTTCGCTTCGACTATCATTCCTCGGAGGACGAGTTTCGGGGGTCAGGCGATGTGTTGCCACAAGGGTTGGAGCCGTTGGAATATGAGGAATCAACCGTTAATCCGCGCTTTTCTGTCAAGTATGACGCTACTGAGGAGTTGATTCTTCGCGGTTCGATTGGCAGCGGCTTTCGCGTCCCCTACGGCTTCTCGGAAGACTTGCACTTGTGCAGCGGATCTCCACGAGTGTATAAAGGCTGCAACCTGAAGCCGGAGAAGTCATTAAGTTACTCTGTAACCACCGACTATACCCGACGGTCGTTTAGCGCCAGCCTCAATCTCTTCCGTACGGAATTGAAAGATGCAATCGCTTTTTCGGAGGCCGATGATCAGGCCGCCAACCTTGGCTACTCCTACGAGTGGCAAAACACCGACAATGCCTACGTCACGGGTGCGGAATTCAACATGTCGTATGCTCTTACACGTAATCTAACCACGGGAATCAGGTTTGAGGCATTCAAAGGTAAGTATGACAATTCACGCGAGGACTGGCTTGGTACACTATATGAAGAGACAAGCAAGAACATTTCTCGCTATCCCCAGACCTCAGGAGGTGTGAAACTGGAATACTCGCCGTCGACCTGGGATTTCGTAATTGACGCCGATTACAAAGGGAAGATGTACATTGACTTGGCCGAACCGGCTGATCCTGCTGATGCTAAAATTTATGAGACGGAATCGTTTGTAATCCTCAATGCCAAACTCAGCAAGAATATCTTCAACCAGTATAACGTGTACGTTGGCGCTCGAAACCTTACGGACTACACCCAAGAGGAGAAGCACATAGACGATGCCGCGTTCATGTATGCGCCAGTCTACGGGAGGATCATCTATGGAGGTGTGCAGGTTTCCATGTGACCACACTTAAGACTGCAAACGGACGGGTGGCAAGGTCGAACTTGTTTGGGGCCATGAGAATTTGATGGCGATTTACCCTAAATCAAGGGGAGTGTTGATAAAACCCACCGTAACGTTGCGGCTGGTCCTTCGATTTAGCGCGAGCGAATTCGAAGGACCTGCCGCCTTTGTATGACAATCACATAGGTGTCAGGTCTCAGTCCCGACTGGTCGGGACAAGGACCCGACACAACGGCGCGTAAGGTTTCTCAACAAGCCCCAAGTTCGTACGCGCGACCCGGCCTCAATAGCGGAATTTCTCGATATCTGGTACTCTCCGGCCACCCGCGAGCAGCTCAACATGTTTGAAATCAGGGGGTAGGGATGCTTGATCCTGACTCTGCACCCCGTTTGCACATGTTATGTAGTATATATACTACATAACATGTGCAAACGGGGTGCAGAGTCAGGATCAAGCATCCCTACCCCCTG
>DAOUUR010000086.1 GCA_030668045.1 bacterium | reverse complement strand
TGACACGGTAATATAGCCAGAAATATCGGTTTGTCAAGGAGCACTACAGCCGTGATCAGAAGAGTCAGTCGCTATCAGTTCGAATCGGACGTGTCGCTGGTGTTTTCGTTTGAGGCGGGTTGCCTTTTGTGGAAAAAGAGCAGGTGGATAATTAGAAATACGATTGAGCAACTGATGGCAGCGTCGGCTATATTAAATGTCCACCAGCGTTCCAGATGGAAACCGAAGAGATTTATATCGGGGATGTCGACGTCAATAAAATCGACAACATATCCGAAGCGAATCCGGTCAATAAGATTCCCGATCGCTCCCCCGGCCACAAACGATAGCGGCCATGAATAGACCGGGTACTGGCGATGGTGATAGAGATAGTAAAGAAGAAAGGCGAGGATCAACAAACCGGAGACAAGGTAGTATGTCGATGAACCAAAACTGGTGCCGAGAGCGCCGCCTTGATTGAAGACGAGCGTAAAGGCGAGAAGGTTGCCGAAGAATTCGGCAGGAGGCTGATTGGTCAGGGCGCTAAGCGCCCAGAGTTTGGTCGCCTGATCTGAGAGTACGACCAGTGCGATAATGATGATCGGCCACGCGGTGTTTTTCAAACAGTTGTCGTTCAGGCCGTCCTACCTTTTTCTCTCTTCGGCTGACTTACACTCGATGCACATACGAGCGTGCGGTACAGCTTCCAGACGAGCGACACTAATCTGTTTTTCGCATTTTTCGCAGATGCCGAAGGTGCCCTCCTCGATCCGCCAGAGGGCTTCATCGATGTGATAGACCAACCTTCCGGACTTAGAGGCGAACATGAAAGCCATTTCGCGTTCCATAGCATCGGTTCCCTGGTCGGCCATGTGAAACGAGTACGATGAAAGGTCGCCGGTTGATTCTTTGATCGTCGTAGAAACCTGTAAACGCATTTTTTCGCCGATCTCATTAAGCATCTCTTTTTTCTTAGCTTCGAGAAGCTTACGATACTTCTTCAACTCAGTTTTTCTCATATGGACTCCCAAGCTATTCTTTGGTAACTAATAGCTTCGCCGGTATTCCATTGATATTCCAATTCTTGCCGGCAGATTCTTCATCGAGACTTTTAACGATATTAAAGCTGATAGCAAGTGTTTCATTCTTAATCCATTCGTAGTGGTACCCAGCAGCGGTGCTTAACATGGGGTCAGCAGTTGAAAGCTCAATGTTTACGCGATCTGTTACATCAAAACCTTCCGCCTTTCGCTGATTCTGAATCTTGTTGACCAACTCGCGGGCGAACCCTTCGTTGATCAGATCGCCTGTCAGTTCGGTAACAAGAGCCACCGCCAGGTAGCCATCGCTTTCCACAGCATACCCTTCTTTTTCGGCGCGAACAACTTCAATATCTTCGCCGGAAAGAGTGACCGTGCGGTCAGAGAGATCAAGCGAAAGCTCCTTTGTAACGCTGAATTTCTTGATTTCTTCGGTGTCGAGCTTACCAATAGCCACCGCAGTTTCTTTGGCAGCGGCACCAAGCCTGGAACCGGCTGTCTTGAAATTCAGTTTTGCAGAAAAAGCAACATACTGTTCCAGGTTGTCCTCTTCTGCGATCTCTTTGATGTTGAGTTCGTCCCGGATAATATCAAGGTAGGCGTCCAGCTTCGCGATAGTGTGCGGCTTGGGTAGATTAACCATGATTTTAGCCAGCGGCTGGCGGACTTTCAAGTTCTTGCGGGAACGAGCCGCCCGCCCAAGCGATACGATTTTCTCTGCCAAGCCCATCGATTCTTCAAGCTCGGCATCAATGAGGCTTTCATCAGCCACGGGATACGATGTCATATGGACCGACAGCGGCAGGCCGTGCTTCTCCCGACTGTCTCCGGTCAGTTCGCGCCAGAGCAATTCTGATAGGAACGGCATGACGGGGGCAGCGAGCTGAGAGATACCGGTGAGAATATGGTGAAGCGTAGCGTAGGCTCGCATCTTGGAGGAATTATCGGCCTTGGCCCAGAAGCGACGGCGGTTATTCCGCACGTACCAGTTGGAGAGATCATTGATAACGAAATTCTGGATAGCTCTTGGCGGGGGTGTGATTTCGTAACCGTCCAACGACGTTACACATTTCTTGACGAGGCTATTGTATCTGGAGATAATCCAGCGATCAAATGTTTCGGGCGCATCGGCCTTGCTTTCAAGATAGGCCCCCACCGTCATCCCGGCTTCTTCAGCTTTAGAAAGGACTCCGTCAATGTTGGCATAGAGTGCGAAGAACGAATAGGTATTGCGTAGAGTATCGAAAAACTTGCGCACTACTTCGGCCAGACCATCGACACTAAAACGAGTCGGCAGCCAGGGGTTGGAAGTGGAGACCAGATACCATCGGATCGGATCGGCACCGTACTGCTCTACAGCCTTGAAAGGATCAACGACGTTCCCGACATGCTTGGACATTTTCTTGCCTTTTTGATCAAGAATGAACTCGTGCACGATCACGTTCTTGAAAGGCGCTTTGTCGAAAAGGACGGTCGAAATCGCCAACAACGAATAGAACCACCCCCGGGTCTGATCGACGCCTTCGGAAATAAAATCGGCTGGGTATTTTGCCTCAAACTCTTCCTTATTTTCAAAAGGATAATGCCACTGGGCAAATGGCATTGCACCGGAGTCGAACCAGACATCGACAACTTCGGGGATTCGGTTCATCGTCTGCCCGCACTCACAACGGAGCTTGACTTCGTCCATCATCGGTTTGTGCAGGTCCACTTCGTCCGGACAGGAGACAGATTTTTCTTTCAGTTCGGCAATCGAGCCGATAGCATGCTTGCGTCCGCACTTTTCGTCCTCGCAGATCCAGATCGGAATCGGGGTTCCCCAGAACCGCTCACGGGAGAGAGCCCAGTCGACGTTGTTTTCCAGCCAGTCCTGCATGCGACCGGCGCGGATTTCGTCGGGGTGCCAGGCGATCGCATTACTGTTGGCCAGCAGGTTCTTCTTGAAGTCGGTCGTTTTCAAGTACCAGGATCGACGCGCAATATAAACCAGCGGCGAATCACATCGCCAGCAGAACGGATAATTATGCACGTACAATTCTTTCTTGAGGAGCTGTCCGGATTCCTTCATGTCTTCGATGATGATCGGGTCGGCGTCCTTGATAAACATCCCGGCATACTTTCCGGCAAAGTCTTTGAAGATGCCATTGGCCTCAATAGCCTGAAAAACGGGCAGATTATACTTCTGACCGACTTCATAGTCATCAGCGCCGAAACCGGGGGCGATATGAACAATACCTGTGCCGTCTTCGAGCGTGACGAAATCGGCATTGATAACAAAGAAAGCCTGATCCTGCTGGTCTTTGAAGGTATCGAAAAGCGGCACGTATTTCCTCTTGAGGAAATCTTTCCCCTTGAACCGTTCCAGCACGTTTGCTTCCTCACCCAGCGTACGCAGCACCAGCGCCTCGGCCAGCACCAACTTCTCGCCTTCGTGCTCGACCATCGCATAGTCGGCTTCCGGACTCATACAAAGCGCGGCGTTTGATGGCAATGTCCAGGGAGTCGTTGTCCAGACGAGATAGCTGAAGTCTCCATCGGCCGCTTTCACTTTCACATATACTGAAGGATCTTTAACCTCCTGGTATCCCTGGGCAACTTCGTGGCTCGACAAGCCGGTCTCGCAGCGTGGACAGAACGGACAAGTCTTGTATCCCTGATAAATCAGGCCGCGATCGAAGAAGTTCTTCAGAATCCACCAGACAGTTTCGATATAGTCGTTGGTGAAGGTGACATAGGCATCATCAAGGTCAAGCCAGTATCCGGTCCGACGGGTAATATCGTTCCATTCATCGAGATATTTGAATACTGATTTCTTACACTGTTGATTAAACGCGGCGATGCCGTATTCAACAATCTTTGCTTTGGAGTCGAGCTTAAGTTGCTTCTCTACTTCAATCTCAACCGGTAGACCGTGCGTGTCCCAGCCTGCTTTGCGATCAACTCTGAACCCACGCATAGCCTTATAGCGACAGACCATATCCTTGATTGTTCGGGAGAGGACGTGATGAATACCGGGGCGGCCATTGGCGGTTGGGGGGCCTTCGTAGAAAACAAAATGCGGACGGTCCTTGGCCATTTCGTGGGACCGTTCAAACACTTTGTTCTCGTCCCAGAATTTGAAAACCCGCTCTTCGGCTCCGGGAATTGTGAAGTTGTCTTTCAGTGTATCAAATTTCATCGTCATATTTCCTTCCACAACGCGGCAATCTAAGGTGTTTTGCCATTATTGTAAAGGTAGAACCGTGCTGCCATCAGATGTGATTGCAACACTTGCAGTTACGGGGGCTCGACATGATGGACGCCGAATGGAAATCAGCGGGTTGCGGGGTGAGGCCACATACCCCCTACTCTGCCGCCAGTCGCTCCACCTCATCGACCTGTTCGGCAAAAAGCCGGATTGTAGCTTCAAACGGTGCGGCGGTGGTCATGTCGATTCCGCACTTTTTGAGTTGATTGATCGGGTAGTCGCTGCCCCCGGAGCTGATTAACCCAAGATACTTTTCGACAATGCCATCTTCGCCCGATATGAATTTATCCAGAATCGCCTGAGACGCCGCGTACGAAGTGGCGTACTGGTAAACGTAGAATGCCCTATAAAAATGCGGGATGCGAGACCATTTCAGTTTTGACCACTCGTCCATCGTGAGCGAGGGACCGTAATACCTCTTGATCAACTCTTCAAAAAGGTCGGTCATCAGATCGGGCGATAGCGCCTCACCCTTCTCGACCAGTTCGTGGATAGCCAGCTCAAACCGCGCATACATCACCTGGTGCAGGAACGTGCCGAGCGTGTTGTCAATATGACGGTTGAGCAGGAACAGTTTCTGTTTTGGGTCGGTCGCCGTTTTGAGAAGTAGTTGCATCACCAAACCTTCGTTCAGAGTCGAAGCGACCTCGGCAACAAATGTAGAGTACTGGTGTTTTGGGTACGGCTGATGCGTGTTGGACAAATGGCTGTGCAAAGCGTGGCCCATCTCATGCGCCAGCGTGAACATGTTGTCGATTGTGCCATTGTAGTTCATCATTACAAACGGATGCGCCGAGTAATTCCCCCAGCTAAACGCTCCGCTGCTCTTGCCTTCGGTTTCCCAGACATCGACCCACCGATTCTCGAAAGCTCCTTTCAGGTCGGAGCAGTATTTTTCACCGAGCGGTTTGACCGCCTCAAATGTTTTTTCAACAGCCTCATCCCACGGGATTTCGATATTCAAATCGGGTACCAGCGGGTGGAAAATGTCATAGGTGTAAATCTCATCAAGCTTCAGCAGCTTCTTGCGCAACGTGATCCACTTGTGCAGACCGGTGAGGTTGGCTTCGGTTGTATCAAGCAGGGAGTGGTAAACTTCGACCGGAATGTTGAACGCATCGAGCGCATGATGCAGGCAGCTTTTGTAGCCGCGGGCGCGTGCGTAGAAAATATCGGCGTTTACCGACGAGGCCAGCGACGATCCGGTCGTGTTAAGATGATCCTTATAAACCCCATAAAAAGCGCTGTGAGCGTCTCGGCGAATCCGGCGGTCGGGCGATTCCATAAACTTGGCGTACCGCTGTTTGGTGAGCTGAACGTCCTCGCCGTCCTCATCCTTGATCGATGGGTACTTGATATCTGCATCGTTGAACATTCCAAAAATCGTACCGGGCGCACGGGCAACCATCGCCGACTGTGCCAGGAGTTCTTCAACTTCGCCGGAACGAATATGTTTCCGCGACCGGATCAACTCTTCGATATAGAAATCATAAGTATCGGTTTTGGGGAAACGCTTGGCCAACGCCCGCAGCTTGGCATCTTCCATTGTCAGCAGTTCCGGTTCAACAAAAGCAAAGGCGGCGTGGGCTTCTGAAGACAACATCGCGGCACGGTCGTTCATCGCCTGGAATTTTGAGACCCGATTATCAAGATCGCGATTAAGATGCGCATACTGATAAAGATTGAAGCAGGTCGCCATCAGTTGGCTGCGCGTTTCGAGACATTCATAGAACAGTTCGGCGGAGCTATCGAGCTTGCCGGTAAAATCGGCAGCCTTTTTCATCATGGCCTGAATTTCTTCGTAATCGGCTTCCCATGCGGCGTCATCGGCGTAAATATCGGTCAGATTCCATATGTGCCGGTCGGCAACATCGGTTCGCTGCGGGATCGCTTTAGCGGCTTGTTTTGTATCTTTAGACATACGGTTCCTCTCTTTGCTTGCATTGAACAGCCAATTACTGAAAATGTGCAGGAGAAAGCAAGACTCTGGCGGATTATGTCAGCTTCTTATCCATCCAGACCATGTCGTTGCCATCACCGATGTAATCTGGAAATACGCCGCGTTCGGTGAAACCATATCGACGGTAGAAGCTGATAGCATCACTGTTCCAGATGGCGGTCTGGACACATAGAATCCGTGTACCGCGATTGATCGCGGTTTCAGTAACGAACGACAGCAGCTCTGAGCCGAGCCCTCCCCCTCGGTGGTTTTCATCGACTGCCAGATGGTCGATTATCGCCACCCGATCCCACCGATCCGCCGAAAACGAAACCAACCCGATGACTTTTGAGTCGATCTCTCCGATGAAGATATCACCACCGTATTCGCCATACTCTTTTTCGATCTCTGAGGACGGTCGTTCGCCGTTGAGGTAAGCATCAAGCCGGATGATGGCCGGGAGGTCGGCAGGGAGATTGAGTCGGCGGGTTTTCATCGGTTTGGAACCCTTAATTTGCGGAACCGGGAACCTTGGTCTGTTTCTGTGTCATCCATACTTACTCCAAAATACTCGTTCGGTCCGCCACAAGCAAGCGCGGCCTGCGAACAGGGTGTCGCCGATTATGTGCGAGTGACGCCTTTCCTGTCACAACTTTTATCTTCCCCCTTCGTTTCATAAAGCGTATAAGTTGAAACGAGATGGTCCCTGTGTACAGAAAAACAACGTCTGAGAAATTCGGCGCCTGGCTGGGTCGCTCGCATTCTGACGGCGCCCTGCTGGTGTTGCGGCTGTTTGTCGGATTTATGATGTTGCTTGGTCACGGCGGCGACAAACTACTCAGGTTCAGCGAGCAGGTAACGCATTTCCCCGATCCATTAGGCCTCGGGCCGGGGCTTAGTCTGGTTCTGGTAATTTTCGCCGAGTTCTTCTGTTCACTGGCGATAGTCTTTGGCGTGCTCACCCGCCTTGCCACCATACCACTAATCGTTACGATGTTGGTAGCCGGTTTTTTCGTCCACGGCGGCGACACCTGGGCCCAGCAGGAGGTGGCAGTGATTTATCTTATCTGCTATCTGGTTCTGTTTTTCGCCGGCTCCGGACGATATTCAATTGACAACAAGCTGTTTATCGAGCGACGGTAACCCCGAAATTCGATTTGGCCTCGCAGGTCTCACCTGCCTCACTTGTCGCGACGTGGCTTGAGGTGCGTTCCCACAAAATTGTTCGTCATCAGATCCGACAGCGAGATTAGAACCGAACGGTACTGGTAGCCTAATTCGTCGTGAGCCTTCTTTGAAGAATAAACCCAGTCCAGATCGAGCATGCGTACAAGGTCAGGATAGAACGATATCTTGCCGCGCCCCAGCAATCGGCACAAGAAAAGCCAGCCGCGCGACACGACATTCAAGAATTTTCTCGATACCCGGACCAGATGAGGAGCACACCCGAGAGCAGCTGACACCGCCAGGACGAGGTCGCGCTGGGAGATATTGTCCACGGCCAGAATGTATCGGTGACCGGGACGGCCTTTTTGCAGGGCGGCAATCACTCCGGGGGCAACATCGCGGATATCGACCAGGTTGAGGCGCACCGAGAGTTTTGGCAGCAGGAGTTTGCCGAAAGTTTTCATCGTCTTGCCACGGTCATCACCGGTGCGGGAAGGCGCGATAATGATCGAGGGATTGACCGTCACCAGTTCGAGCTTGCTGTTACTGGCAGCCTCGGCCAGACTGATCTCGGCTGCACGCTTGGTCATGATATACG
>DAOUUR010000133.1 GCA_030668045.1 bacterium | reverse complement strand
CGAACTCTCTGGCCAAGTACATTGTAAATATCCAGAGTCACATGTGACCTGACCGGCACGTCGAAGTTGATCGTTGTGGTCGGGTTGAATGGGTTCGGGTAGTTCTGATACAGTTCAAATTTATCGGGAAGACCCGAAGCGCGCTCCGTGACAGCTGCGAGCCCGCCAATTATGAAGCAATGCGGACCATCCCAGGTTGGACTAATCTCACCGGTCGAGGTCCCGGCCACACCGGTGTCACTTGACCACATCCATCGGTTCTCAGGCGGATACCAGCAAGAATCAATGCAGAGCTGTTTACCTCGATCCGCTTCGACCACCTGTGTCGTGATGGTCATGGCAACAGAGTCAAAACCGGGAGACATGCCTCCGCCGTATGTCTGAGCCCCGGCAAAACCGATAGTATCGGCGCCGCTGCCGGTAACACTGTACGGATTCTGTGCAAGAAAATTATCGTACAGCCAATCCCACCCGGTAAGATAAACCACAGTATGCGGTGGCCAGGGATCTGTCGTGAAAAATGGCATCCAAGTGATCGGAGTCCAAGTAGCGTCGTCAGGGGAATAAATCCTGAATGCGGTCGAAAAACCAACAATTTGCGCCTCGTTGGGCGCCTCCGGGCAAGTCAGTCTGATATAGAACGTGACGGGTTCATCGACAGCCAGGGTGTCGGTAGCACCAACCCGTCCCGCCACAGAATCCAGCGAGATAGAATAGTCCTGACCAAAAGCAGTTCCAACCGAAAAGAGGATAACTGCCACGGCAACAACCATTAATTTAAGCTTCATTGCGAGCCTCCGTGCAAATTAGAATTCTATTTACTATACTATACTATACTAAACCAACAGAAACTTCGACAAACTAAGACACCTTACCTGCCACCGGGACATTCCGAAGACAACCGTACGATGCCTGGTCGATACAGATATTCCTGTATTCTTAATAATAGAAATATCTTACTGAGCAGTCAATCAAAAAAGGAGCTAAAATTGAAAAAAAGTCCGTGGGAGAGGGTCGTTGCCGGCAGCTTGCAGGGATGCCACCTAAGGTAATTGCGTACCAAGCCTGCTGCTGAAGATTATCAGTTCTCGGAATCCAGCCCGCCGGGCACAAAGAAAGCGACCGCCCACAAGGGGCGGTCGCTCATATTATCCAGCTTAAATTACTTCAAGCTAACACTGTTTCAATAAACAGCATTTACCTCAAAGCAACCTTACGGACACGCTGGTGGCGCTGGGCCAAGCGGAATGCCGAAGGAGTAATCAACCAGATAGGTGATGTCCGAAACGTTAACATCATCGTTTTCATCACCATTGGCATTACCTTCCTCCTTACATTCAGGCGCTGGGCCAAGCGGAATGCCAAAGAGGTAATCAACCAAGTACGTGATATCAGAAACGTTCACGTCCTCAAATTCATCACCATTAGCATTACCACGGATGCCCACACAGCAACCGTCGCACGCGTCACCCACGCCGTCCTCGTTAGAGTCGGCTTGATCGGGGTTCCACTTGTTACAGTTGTCGTGCCAGTCGCCGATACCGTCCTCATCGTGGTCAGTTCCGTCACCACGGAGGCTGAAATCATTGACATAGGTCATGACCGTATGCAGATCTTCTTCGTCTTGAGTCTCAGTCCAGCAGACATACTGGTCGGTTGCGTGCAACGTGTTCATGTTCTCATGCAACTCTGCTGCCACAAAGCCGCCATTCGGGTAAACGAAAGTATCGTTCGTCATGCCGTAGGCGCCGACAAACTGGTCGCTGTTGGCAACAAACGTTCCCGGAGTATTGGCATTGTACCAGGTGATAGCCGCATCGATATTACCCTGCACTCCACCCAGGCCACCGTTATAGGTGGTTGACAAGGCTGTCCAGATAGTCAGAGTATCAGGAGCTATCTCTTTGCCAGTAGCGTGGAACTTCTCAAGGAAGGCGATACCACCGACACGCAGGTTATTGTCCATGCACTCAAGAGTATCATCCCACTGGTTGTACTCATGACCCATCTGGTAGAACAGGTTACGAGAAGCATCAAATCCACACGTGTTGCGGGAGCTGGAATCCGAGGGAATATCCCAGTCAATACCTTCACCGATCGCCAGACCCGAATAACTCAGGGTATCAGGGCAGTAAACCTTCAGACACTGAATGATAAAGGCGTCATCACCCGAACCCGGGGCATAGAAAGTCTTTTCGAAGACGATCGCGGTGTCATTGGTACCGTACACACCTGTGTAGAACTCGTCGTGGTTACCGACGGTCGTCACCGGAGTATGCGCCGTAACTTGACGGTTGCCCGCATCGCTGAGGAAGCCGTCGCCGAAGATCGACCAGGAACCAATAGTATCAAGAGTGTTAGCCGTGTCGGCCGCGTCCGCGGTGACTACACGGGTCAGAATTGTGGAACCGTCATATAGATACACATCGGAGGTTCCAGGAATGGGATACGTAGCAGAGTCTTCGTGATCACAATCGATCGCATACCAGTCCAGATTCACCTCACCGATTCCCTGTAAACCATAGTTACCGACCGTGTTTACCGCAAGCGAGAAACTACCGGTGCTGATGGTATCAAAGGTCGGTACATACAGCGTATCAGCTATGTAGCACGCAATATGCAGAGTATCCGGAGCGGTCGGGAAGTCACCTGTGAACACGAGATTTCCGAGAAGTTCAATAGTAGGTACAAACGTGACCTTTGGACTAAATGCACCTTGGGTGTTGAGATGGATTGTAGCAAACTCGACGTTGCCGTCACCGGCTGGAATTGCTCCATTAGCGCCGCTTACAGTCAGCCAGCCTTCGGGTCCATTAATCTCGTTGACCGCAAGCACATAGTTTAGAGCCATGTTTCCAGAGTTCTCAATATCGAAATCTATATCAAGCTGCACATCGGCCTTCGTGTACGTAGGATAGGCGATCTCTCTCGGCAAGAAAACCAGGTTCGGAGACGGAATGATCGGTACACAGGCAACACGTGCCCAGAGTACATCGGCCAGGTCCCAGCCACCTTCATCCTGTACAACACCACCGGCACGAGGATCGTTGATCCACTGCATGTCAAGATAGTAGTCATTGTCATGACCCCAAGCCTCTGTACCGACATCAATCACATCAGCGCCGGTCCAGACTTCACCGCTCACATTTTCACGACCAAGGCGAACCATTGAGGCCCAGTGATCGGACTCACAACGACCACCAGAACCGGCGGCGGAGTCACAACCAGGTGTACGGGTATTAGTCAGGTTACGCGCAATATCCCATGTGAGGCCACTGTCGCCAGAGACGCACATGTAGATTTCGCCGTTAGCCGCTCCCGATACGTCCGATCCATCTATACCACGCTGGGAACAGTCATTTTCGACGTCATTCGGAATGTCATTAAACGCCGTGAAAATGACGTACAGACGGCCAGCACATTCGGAGACGGTCATCTTGGCCACGTTCATCTGCCAGGCACCACCGTTACAGACGGTCTGATCCCAGTCGGCATTATGCACTGTACGCAACTCCGGAATATCTTCCGACCAATGGAAGATACGGCAGTTGTAGCCGATGGTTCCACCGGAGGAAGCGTTGGCCGGCCAGGTACGACCGGACCAGACGATATGAAGATTGTCATCGGTCGTAATTAGTGCCGACAAATCTGTATAAGGACGGAAGCCAGCTTCGCCATCAACATTACAGGTAATGTTCTTGCGACCGGTCCAATTGACGCCCTTGTCAGTTGATATGTCGTAATAGATATCATTGTCCAACTGAACAAATGCGGCTTCCCCGGAATTGATGGCACAGTTGGGGTAGGAAAGACCAGCATTGGCGGCACCATTATCACCAACCAGATTAGCCGTCCACACCAGGGCGACCTTATTGGTCGTGGTAGAGGCGGCAACATCGTGAGAGAGATCATAGATGGTGTCAATAACGTATGGGGGGGTAGTCCATGTGCCCGCAGCCAGCGCACCAACCTTACGGAAATAGTAAATGGCCTGAGCATCACCGGCACCTGCCGCCGACACTTGAGAGATCACGTGCAACACGGTATCGGTGGCATATTCGCGGTAGCGGAATTTCGGCCAGATAGGCTCCTGTCCGAAAGTGCCACCATAGGAAGCAAGCAAATCGGGAACCCGACTAATATGGTCGCCGAAGAACATCTCGGCAGGTTCAGAGTCCCAATAGAACTGCGGTTGGAAGGTTGTGATTGGTCTCTCATGACCACCAACCATTGCGCGGTTGTCACCAATCGCCTGGCAACCAACATATCCAGACCATTCTAACGATACTTCTGACTGAGTAGCTACGGTAGCAACGCTAGAAGCATCATAATAGTTATACATGTACTTACGACCCGTTTTAGAGTCCCAACCCGGCAGACGCATCCAAGCCATATGTACCATGGTCCACCCGGTACCATCAGTTCCAATGTCGATCATACGCCCCATCGAGCCCCGGTGCTGCTCGTCCCACCAGGTATTACCAACATATTTGCCTACTATAGGGTCCGCCGTGGACGTCCGTCCGAGAGAGCCCTTGGAATCACTATCGGTAACGCCCTGCGTACCTGATTGACTTTCATCAGGATAAGGCAATACATATTGCATCACCTTATTGACACGCGGGTCAATTTCACTCTTTTTCGTTACCGGTGCCTTGGCGGCTAACGCCGTCATCGCCAAGATGGCGACAAGCGTCAAGGAGAGGATCAAAAGAAAAGTAATTCTCCTCGTCATTTATCGCTCCTTTCAAGTTTTTGAAACAGTTCCCAACTTATTCCCTGTCTCACTATATGAAATGGAAATAAGTCAATATCATAGTTAACATCTCATTTTTTGCAATCGCGTTCCGATACACCATCACAAACGAAACTCAAACATGGGGCAATCAGAAACGCATGCCACTGTTACTCTTCTCTACGAATCCACCTCCCTTCTTGGTGAAAATACCACACCACATTGAAGGTTTACTGTCCTTTGTTTTGTTGTCAGAAATCCAATCCTGAGCGTTGAAGAATCGTCCTGATGGAGTCTGCCAAACACGTCTTTCCAGCGAAGGTCATCGCAGATATCTTTGTCGGGTATGGTCAAAACTCGACATGTGTAGTCACCACTGATGATGTACTCTGCGAACAAACCTACTATGCGACCGAAGCATCAGTCACACTTCTTCCCACGAAAGACATATATATATAAGGTTATCCTTATGTTTTGTCAAGCGTTTTTGCACTATATAGAGAGAATTTAGCCCCGCAGCTATACCCACGTCAAGCGAAAAAACCGCCCCGAAGGGCGGTTTTTTTTGTGTCAAGTTAGAATGTAAGTTGGCGCAATTACTGCGGCGGCTTGGGGCCGGAGCGATAGAGATAGTTGACGAGGTATGAGATGTCTGAAACGTCAATTGTTCCAGAGTTGTCAACATCCCCAGCTTCTATAATACTCGGCTCAGGGCCACCCCTGAATAGATAGGAAATCAGGAACACGATGTCATTCATGCTGTAGGAGTAACTAAAATCGGCGTCACCACGCATCACGGATACTACTCTCAGGTTCGTTATGAGCGTGTCGGTCGCCATCGCCAAGTCGGTCGCCACAAACGTAACCTCATAGATCATGCCCAGTTGCAGGTTGTCGGGCGTAATCGTGTACTCGCCGGTGCCATCCCCGAAATCCGAAAAGAAAGCATTGGGCACCATCGGGGATACCGTCAGAGTAACAGCCCCTGATTCTGGATCGGTGGCAGCAACCGTAAAAGTCTCATTGATATTCACAGCAATATCGTATGGGTCGGCCAGGGTTGTTGTGAAAACCGGAGGCTGATTTCCTATTTCGATAACGTCAAACACCACATCCTGATCAACCGGTGTGCCTTGATTATCAGTTGCGGTAAAGGTGACCGTATATTGACCCGCCTGCGCAAAGTCGGGTGAAAAATCGAAATAAACCGAGTCGCCACTTCCGTACAGGACAGCGTTGGCCGGCGTATTTGCTGCGCTTATTGTTGGTGGCAGGACACCGTCAATATCGCTCGCCTTCACCCAGAAACCGATGTTGTCACCTTCATTAAGTGTGAAGGGGCCGGTTCCGGACTGAAAGGTCAGAACCGGTGGGAAATTACGGGAATAGACATTGATCGTAACGCCCGGATACTCAGCTATCATCGTGGTATCGACTCCATCCATGACATAGAAGACAGGATAATATTTCGATGGATTTGTGTTGCCCTGGGTGTGGTCCGGGATAAACCCGAGCAGGCCGATGCCGTTGGCGGAATCGATAAAACCCATGTTTGGCTCAAGCGGATCGCCGATAGCTCCGGTGCTCATCCGCACTCCGAGCCGCGGGAAATCGCCGTCCAGATCATCGCCCCTCACGCGGTACAGGAGCGTATCGCCCTCGAATATAGTAGTGTTCTGGAAGAAGGGATCGGGGTAAACATTGGGCGGGAAGTTAACGTCGGTAACCGTGATCAAAACCGCCTGGGAATCGGTAAGGGCTGCATCGTCACGATCCACAGCATAGAACCAGAGCGAATAGTCGCCATGCTCGGTGGCACCAGGCGTCCATGTGAATGTTCCGGTACCAAAAGTATTGTCATAGAAGCTGGCGCCTGTCGGAAGCGGATCGACCGCAAAGAAAGGTATTGTACCGTCGACATCGGAGCCATTGACCTCGAAGGATAGTTCATCGCCCTCAGCAACAGTATAGTCTGAAATGGGGTTGAGAATCGGCGTCTGATTGCCTGCTTCAACCACGTCAATGGTTATCAGCGTAGTATCTGCAAACTCACCGTCACT
>DAOUUR010000231.1 GCA_030668045.1 bacterium | reverse complement strand
GGGAGAAAAGCAGCACAAAGGATTGGGGCGTAGTTCGTTCACATGCTCTGCAAGCTGCACGCCCGCCCGCCGACCGGCAAGCCTTGGTACCTCAGCAACGGTACTTACCCGACCCGCTCCAAAGGTCGTATTCAGAGATACCTCTGCAAAGCCTGCGGTAAGGGCTTCTCTAGCCAGAGCTTTCACATCGACTACTATGCTGACGGCCTTCTCTGAGACTGATCTAGTGGTAGCAGCGATAAAGGTAACCGCATGGCGTAGACTACATTATGAGCGCTGGCCTAAATAGGAGCATTCGATTTTT
The DNA here is from genome assembly GCA_030668045.1 of bacterium. Classification (GTDB taxonomy): domain Bacteria; phylum Zixibacteria; class MSB-5A5; order GN15; family FEB-12; genus DAOUUR01. Next base: position 4,739 of record DAOUUR010000231.1, on the reverse strand, counting down.
TCAAGTTTTCCCCGGGGCTCCCGCAACTCCTTATGATATAAAGGCTTACCAACACACCGCTGTAAGCATTCGCTATTCCCACCCTGGGTTACCTTGTCTAGCAGAGCATGACTTTGAAGTCTTTCTGAAGCGGATACATGTATATGTCTTTTTTGGGGAGTCTATCTTTGTTAAATCTGTCTTCTCTCCCGCGACCCTTCGTTGTTCCGACTAGTTTCCAGTTCGCGGCTTTGTAACTCGTTCCTGAAAATCGAATTTTTTCAACAAATGTCTCTAATAGAACCGGTTTGTATTTGTAGCGCTTTTGCCAATCTTCACCGATGCGCTTGGTCACCATGGCCAGAACCATCGAGGCCAGATTCTTTGAGTACACCCACGGCAGAATCAAGAATCTGGCGTTGTTCAGGACCAGATGCAAGTTCTCTTCTCGTTTCTCATCCGACCACCCGATGTACCAATCCCGCGGTGCAACCCGCCATGCCGGAGCGCCGAAACCAAGAAGAGCCAGAAGATCGTCCCCTGAATACACGCAATATTTCATCTGAGTTCCGGGAAGCGGGGAGTATCTGAGGTAATGATAGCGGTCGATGTATTCATTCCACAACGATTTCTCGTCCCCTGTTTTCGCTATCTCGACATGTACTTCTGGAAGCTTTCCGGCAGAAAGCACGATCTCTTCCCGTTCAGCGGTGCGCGCGGTATGGTCGAGCGGCTTCATCCGTTTTGAATGCACGCTCTGAAGAGGAGGAAGAGTGATAAGCCCGTCGGCTTCCATCTTCACGAGCACCTGGCTCATACTCGCCGTTTTGAGTGACCCATCAGGCCGATGCCACCTGAGCTGCTCGCAGGCGATTCGTGAAATGGCGGTGCGGTTGCGGCTGGTATCTTCATCGATAATCGAGCTAATGCAGGAGAGCTCTGATTCGCTAAACACACGGCCACAATACTTACGACTCTTTTCTTTTCCTTCGGCGATGTTCCAGGGCAGATGGCCTCTGATATCCTCAGGCGCTTTTCCACCGGCCAGAGCACAGGCCCTGAAATAGTCACTGAGCCATTGGAGTTGATTGATTTCCCACAGCTCGAGGGTTTCGAAGATACTGAACATCACCGCCGTAAAGCGGGCGCTCCAGATCGCCCCTGATCCGTAGTAGTTCTTGCGGCCCACCACAGGATTTCTCAATATTCTCTCTGAGCCATTGTTGTCCATGGGTATTTCCGGATGATCCACAAAGACCCTCAACCCTTGCCAATGGTTATCAAAGCTCTTAAGTACACTTTCCTGACTGTGATGAAGGCGAACCTGCTTTCGTTCCTCGCCAAAGATGTGTTTCATATCCGCCACAGCTTCTCTCACTCGTTTATCTTCGTGGCCAAATGCCGCTGAGCCTTCAGTGTACTGGACTCGCAGGGAGTTGAGGTGGAAAAGAGCGTTGATCCGCTCTTCCCACTCCTTCGCCCATTCACGGACCTGTTCGTATTTCAGCCCGGCTTCCCGAAAGTCCCGCCGGGCATGCGCCCAGCAGAAGGCGAGGATGATTCCTTCATGCTTCTTTGCGAATGATTTGTAGGCCGAATAGCGGTCGACTAAGAGAATGCCACCGATGACCCGCCCCAGATGTTCTTCGATCACCCGCGTCGACCTTGTAGGATCGATGACATGCACGACACTTTCAGCCGATATAAACACCCACAGATACCAGCGAAAGGTCGATTTCGTTTTTGTGGTCTCGAATACGCTCCAGCGAGTCTCATCGGCCTGCCACCAGGCAGCCTTCAGGCTGCGTTCTTCTAAAGCGGCGTACACCGGTTCAAACAGGGAAGCCAGACGTTTCAGCCCGTCTCCCGCGCTTCCGGGAGGGATGGACAATCCGTGCAGCGCCAGGTTCTTCAAGATACGCGCAACCGGAATCTGAAACCGGTACTTACGGATTAGAATGTGGGTCCAAACCGAAGCGCCGTAGCGGCTGTGGGGGATGAGTTTGGCCGGCCCCGGTGCGGTAATAATCCCTTTGTTCCCGGGGCATTTGCACCCTGGTCTATACTTTTTACGGTGTATCTTTCTGCTATATCCACTTACTTCCTGTGTTTCGAGAAGTTCCGAATCTTCGGTGTCGGGCATCTCGACCAACGGCAGCCCACAGCTCGGGCAGTACTTTTCGCTTTCAACGAGATCGTGTGTTTCCTCTTTTACCGGCAAATGACTCTGGTCTCTGGGTTTCGGGGCGGGACGGTCCGGTTGTTGGCCGCGGTTGCGCTTGCCAGAGACTTCCCCAGTTTTGTTCGATTCAGAGTTCTTTTTTGACTGCTCAGTTTTCTTCTCATACAGTTGCCGAACGAGGTATTTAATGCGGGCGTTCTTATCTTGCAGCTCTCTCGCCAAAGCAGCTTCACGGTCCAGCGCTCGTTTGTGACAGCTCTGCCAATACCCTATATCGGCTTTTAGTATGCTATTCTCTGTGAGAAGTTTCTTATTCTCTGCGAGGATCGATAAAGCCTTGTCTTCCGCTTGATTTGCTGCCACCCTCGAAGCATAGCAGACTTCTTTAAGTTTGCCCAGAGGCTGGGGTTAATGCGAATGCTTACAGATTGGCTTGGGTAGCTGAGGCGTGCAAAGAGGAAAATAAAAAGGTACCTTCAACCTTGAATTTACCAATTTCTATAAGCTGAAGGTACCAAAATGCCGCAAATATTATTACCCATAATCCCCCCTGGTGCAACCCCGATCAACGACCTCATCAGCGTAGTTTACCAAGAGCAGCAGTGGACGTACTTCTGCGGCATTCAGCCTGTCTTCCAGCACGCCGAGGATGATCGAATGTCCTTTCGTATGTTTACCGCGCAGCTGTGTGTGCAAGGGGCATGCACTCAGGCACAGATAATTCGCGCCTTCGGAGTCTCCAAGAACAGCGTTCTGCGTAGCGTTGCGAAGTATCGGCAAGAGGGGATCGATGGATTCTACCGTCCACGCAAAGGCCGTGGTCCCTCGATCATGACGGCCGAAGTCAGCTGCCAGGCTAAGGACTTACTCGCCTGCGGCCACTCCCGAAAAGAAGTGGCCGAAGAACTGGGGATCAAGTACGACACCCTTCGCAAAGCGATCGACCAAGGACGGCTCCCGGAACCGACTCCGAGCACGGAGGAATCGCAGAAGCCGGCGGTCTCCCATCCGACAGTCCTCCCCTCTGATAAATCGAGCCGCAGCGACGCCGATGCCTCTGCCGCTGAGCAGATGGGCATCGCCTGTACCCGTCCCTGCGAGCGCGTCTTTGCTGCAATCGGAGCGCTGCCCGACGGTGCGAGCACCCGGTTTCAACTCTGCCGCGACGTTTCCTACGGCGGTGTGCTCTGTGCTCTACCGGCCTTGGCGGAGAACGGATTGTTCAGCCATTTGCAGAGCTTGCCCGTGCTGTCGGGCTACTACACGAAGGCCCACATAATCGTGTTGTTGGCCTACATGGCCTTATGCCGCATTAAAGCGGTTGAACAGCTGCAGTATGAGAGGCCGGGGGAACTGGGCAAGCTGATGGGTCTGGACCGCATCCCCGAAGTGCGCTGTCTGCGGAAGAAACTCTCTGAACTGAGTCAGCAGAAAGCTGCTGATCGATGGGCGGCTGTGTTGTCCAAAGAGTGGATGGAGCAGAGGCCCCAGCTGGCCGGCACTCTGTATGTCGACGGTCATGTTCGACTGTATCACGGCAAGCAGACACAGCTACCTCGGCGCTACATCGCGCGGCAGCGCCTGTGCTTGCGGGGCACGACCGATTACTGGGTCAATGACGCGCTGGGCCAACCGTTCTTTTCCGTCGAGCGCCCGATTGACCACGGATTGCTGGAAGCCTTACGCACTGACATCCTACCGCGTCTGTTGAAGGAGGTCCCCGCTCAGCCGACGGCCGAAGAACTGAAAGCCGACCCTCATCTGAGCCGCTTCGTGATTATCTTCGATCGTGAGGGCTACAGTCCAATCTTCTTCCGCCAGATGTGGGAGCAGTATCGGATTGGCTGCATCACGTATCACAAGTATCCGAAAGAGCCCTGGCCGGAATCATGGTTTAGCCAGACGGAAGTCACGATGCCTAACGGCGAACTGGTGTCGATGAAATTGGCTGAGATGGGTTCGCGGATAGGCAGCCGCAGCGATGGGCTGTGGGTCCGTAAGGTCCGCAAGCTGACCAGCAGCGGTCATCAGACGAGTCTGATCAGCACGGTCTACGGCCAGTTGGCTCTGCAGGATGCCGGCCGGCTATTCAGCCGATGGTCCCAGGAAAACTTCTTCGGTTACATGATGGAACACTTTGCCATTGATGCACTTAACGAGTATCGGACCGAAGTTATTCCTGGGACTAACCGACCCGTGGTCAATCCGACCCGGCGGGAACTGGACCGACAATACCGCTCGGTGATCTCCAAGCTAACGCGGTGTCAAGCGCGCTTTGCAGCTCTGACGCTTCACCCGAAGTCCGAGGCGCCTGAGATTCAAAAATGGGAGCGACAGAAAGCAGATCTGCAGGAACAAATCGAGCAGTGGGAGAACGAGTTGAGCGTCTTGAAAGAACGAAAGCTCTCGACGCCCAAGCATTTGGCGTGGGAGGATCTGCCGGAGGCAGAGAAGTTTGAGCGTCTTGCTCCAAGCCGCAAACGATTGACCGACACGGTGAAGCTTGTGGCCTACCGTGCAGAAACGGCGCTAGCGATGATAGTGCGCGAGAAACTCTCGCACACAGGCGAGGCGCGTT
>DAOUUR010000050.1 GCA_030668045.1 bacterium | reverse complement strand
GTCATTGGCGTTCAATCCCGAAGGCATGTCAACCGAGACGATAATAGCATCTTGGCGATTGATATACTCGATAATCTCCGCCGACAGACCCCTCGGAACGCCGGAGAACCCGATGCCGAAAATCGCATCGACGATTATGTCGCATTCGAGATGGTCGGGAAGGTCGCTCGGTGTGGAAACTTCAACCATCGTCATGCTCTCGGCGACGGCACGATCATGATTGAGACGCGCATCGTCGGACAGTTTATCAATCGGACCCATGAAGTAAATCGTCACATCGTGACCCGACTGGTGGAGATAGCGGCCAATGACGTAACCGTCGCCACCGTTGTTACCTTTGCCACAGAAAACCGCCACCCGGCTTTTTTCGGGGAGAGGATCAACATAGTCTGCCATCTGTTCGGCAATACCACGTCAGGCATTTTCCATCAGTTGTTCGGAAGGGATACCACGATTATTGATCGCTTCCCGGTCGATCTTTTGCATCAACTCGGAAGTGACAAGTTTCATTGGATCGGCTCGCTATTTTTTTGTTTTGCTCTTTGTCCGCTTCTTGGCGGTTGGACTTTTCCCATTAAGGGGAACAAGAGCAAACTTAACGGCCGGGAGGGCTTCTGAAAAGAACTTTAATTTGACCGCTTTCTTGATTTCGGCCGGCAGTTCGGCGGCGTCCTTGCGGTTTTCTTCGGGAAGGATGACCGTCTTGATGCCACCCCGGTAGGCGGCGAGCAGTTTTTCCTTGAGCCCACCAATCGGCAGGAGTTGCCCGCGCAGCGTGATTTCACCTGTCATGGCCAGGAACGGTTTAACGGCTCGGTCCGAAAGGATCGAGGCCAGAGCTACGGCCATAGTTATACCGGCGGAGGGGCCGTCTTTTGGTGTGGCGCCCGCCGGGACATGGATATGGATTTCGCGGTTGTCGAGGGTGGTAGTGTCGATTTTCAATTCCTTGTTGTGGGACCGTATAAATGAGAGAGCAGCCTGGGTTGATTCTTTCATAATGTCGCCGAGCTGGCCGGTGAGGGTCAGGGCGTGTTTGTTCGACTCCATAGCTGTGGCCTCAACAAAAAGCAATTCGCCACCTACCGATGTGTACGCCAGTCCGGGAACGATCCCAATCTTGCCCTGGCGGGTCAAAGCTTCGCGTACAAATTTCTTTGGGCCGAGAAGTTTTGGGATTTCTACGGCGCCGATGCTGATCTTCTTTTTGAATCCGTTGGCAATTCGTCGGGCGGCTTTGCGAGTGACCGAGGCCAACTCACGCTCGAGATTACGCACGCCTGCTTCGCGACTGTAGCCGTCGATTATCAGTTTGATGGCAGCGTCGTTGATGGCGAGTTTCGATGGTGTGATGCCGTGATTCTCCAATACTTTTGGAAGCAGATGTTTGCGGGCGATACGGAGTTTCTCCAGATCGGTGTACCCCGGAATGCGAATCGTCTCCATGCGGTCGCGCAGGACGTGGGGGATCGGCCCGGTCCAGTTGGCGGTGGTGATGAACATTACTTTGGAGAGATCGAACGGAATCTCAAGGTAGTGATCCGAGAAAGAGTCGTTTTGCTCCGGGTCGAGGACTTCCAGCAGGGCCGAGGACGGATCGCCGCGGAAATCTGAGCCGAGCTTGTCGATCTCGTCGAGCATAATTACCGGGTTGTTGGTACCGCAGCGTTTGAGACTCTGGATAACTCGTCCGGGCATCGAACCGATATAGGTGCGGCGGTGGCCGCGGATTTCAGCTTCGTCCCGCATGCCACCGAGCGAGACGCGGGCGAACTCTCGTCCCATAGCTCGGGCAATCGATTTGCCAAGCGATGTCTTACCGACTCCGGGAGGGCCGACGAAACAGAGGATCGGGCCTTTGACGTCGGATTTCAGTTTGCGGACAGCCAGGTGTTCCAGAATGCGGTCCTTGACTTTTTCCAGATTGTAGTGGTCTTCATCGAGAATCTTCTTGGCCGATTTCAGATCGAGTTTGTCGTCAGTTGATTTGCTCCAGGGTAACATTGTCAGCCAGTCCAGATAGGTGCGCGAGACAGTGTATTCGGCCGATGATGGCGTCATGTGTGAGAGGCGATCAAGCTCCTTGCGGGCAGCTTGCTCGGCGTACTCCGGCATACCGGCTTCGGCAATCCTATCTTCGAATTCCTCGAAATCAGAACCATCGTCGCCACCACCCAGTTCTCTTTTGATCGCTTTCATTTGTTCGCGAAGGATATACTCGCGTTGCGACTTGCCAAGTTCCGAGGCGGCATCTGCCTGAATTTTCTGTGAGAGTTCCAGCACTTCAAGTTCTTTGGAGAGATAGCCGAGCAGAAGTTTCATGCGCTTGAGGACGTTGATCTCTTCGAGGATTTCCTGTTTCTGTTTAACTGAGATATTGATATTGGAAGCAATAAAATCGGCCAGCTTGGAAGCCGTGTCCTGGTTGATTGCCGAGACATGAAATTCTTCATTAAGGTATGGAGCCAGCCCGACCAGTCTCTTGACCTGTTCAATCAAGTTGCGCTGGAGGGCTTCGGTTTTCACAGAGTCTTCCACCCGTTCCTCTGTTTCCTCAACTTCGGCAATCATGTATGGTGAGTCATCGGTGAAGCGCTTGATCTTGATTCGGGAGAGACCCTGAATCAGAAACCGTACTGTGCCGTCGGGGAAGCGAAGCATCTTGAGGATCGAGCCGGAAGCGCCGGAGGTGTAGATATCGTCCTGGCCGGGGTTTTCCTGGTTGGGGTCTTTTTGCAGGAACAGACCGATCCGGGACCCTCGCATCAGAGCGTCATCGACCAGCCGTGTTTGATCGGCTTCCTGGATCATCAGCGGTACGACCAGATACGGAAATACGATAGTTCCCTTGAGGGGGAGAATCGGCAGAACTTCAGCGCCGGTTTTTTCTTCTTTTTTCTCTTCTTTCAAAACGTCGATCACATTATCCTCTAATAGCCATACAGTTTGAGAGCAGGTTTCGCATTATCCCTAATGTTATCGTCACATTGGGTAGAACTTTCAACACTGGTTGGGCATCTTTTGTTCTGGCGAAATTGGGCTTTCCGTACGGTTTTCACACGTTAAATCTGAACAGGATTACATCGCCATCCTGTACCACATAGTCTTTCCCCTCCAGCCGAGACTTCCCGGCGGCCTTCAGGGCGGGCAGCGATTTCAACTCGCTGTAGTCTTCAAATGTCGCAACCTCGGCCCGGATAAATCCTCGCTCGATATCAGTATGAATAGCACCGGCCGCTTTCTGCGCATTAGTGCCACTCTTGATAGTCCAGGCCCTGACCTCGGGATCGCCGAGAGTGAGAAATGAAATCAGGCCGAGCAGCGAATACGATTTCTGGATCACTTTGTCAACAGCGGGAGTGTCGATTCCGAGTTCGTCAAGAAACTGCTTCTGTTCGTCCGGTTCCAGGCCAGCCAGTTCCATCTGAATCTTGCCGCACACGACCACAACTTCGCGTCGTCCCGGAGCAACAAGGTGTGCGAACTTCTTCTCAATGGCGTCCCTCTCGGCCAGCTTGTCTTCTGCAATATTGATCAGAATCAATAGCGGGCGTCGTGAAAGGAACGAATAACCCCGCAGCAACTTTTCCTCTTCGTGTTCAAGCTCAAATTCCAGCAGTGGCTTTTCGGCCTCAAGATGGTTCATGCATTTCTGCAGAAGTTCAATCTCGCGCACGCCGCTCTTGTCTCCGGATAGCTTTATCTTTCGTGATCGCTTCTGAATATTGTTCTCAATCATCACCTGGTCTGAGAGGATCATCTCGTCGATCAGGTCCTGCAGGTCGTTTTCGGGGTTAGCATCTTCGGAGAAGGCATCGATAACAACAATGAACGCCTCCATCAGGTCGAACTCAGGATTGGGCTCAAATGCGGTCGAATCTTTCCCTTTGCCCGAGAGCCCGGTCACATCAAGGAATTCGATCTCGGCGTATGTGAATTTCCTGGGTCGGACTATTTCCGTGAGCACATCGACTCGGTGGTCCGGTACCTTGATTATGGCTCGATGAACAGCCTTGCTGAAATCGCCGACGGCTTCCTGTTGTCCCGAGGCGGCGTTGAAGATGGTCGTCTTGCCGCTCTGTGGTTTTCCGATAATTCCCAGTTTCATAGGCTGTAATGGTAAGGTATCCCTCAACCGATAGCAAGTGGCTGATTTAGCAATGGTGTCACTTTGTTGGCGGCGGTTCGATTTCAGGCTCAAGCCCCAGAAAGGAGCTATTATTCAACTTGAAAACAGTATCGGCGGCACCTAAGTTAGGGCGCTATGACGGACAAGCCTGAAGGAATTGTGATTGCTACACGAGGTCGGCTCTTTGAGGTCCGCACCGCTGAGGGAGCGCGGATCAAGTGCGAAGTGCGCGGTAAAGTCAAGTCGGCCGCCAAGCTGACCACGCCGGTGGCGGTTGGCGACAAGGTCATCTACTCTCTGACCCATGATGAGAGGGGAGCGATTGAAGAAGTGCTCCCGCGCAGGACGACTTTTCACCGGCCCGATGTTGGCTCAGAAGAACATAAGCAGGTTATTGCGGCCAATCTTGATCGGCTGGCTATTGTTGCATCGACCAAGTCGCCGAGCCTCAAGACCGGTTTGATAGATCGGTTTCTGATTGCTGCCCGCCTTGGTGAGTTGGAACCGTTTATCATTCTCAACAAGATTGATCTCCGAGGCATCGAACATTACAGCGAGATTGTCAATGCCTACAATGATATCGCAGCTCCTGTGTTTCCTGTTTCAGCCACTACTGGTGAAGGTGTGGAGGCTCTGTGCGAACATCTGAAAGACCACCTCTCGCTATTTGTTGGGCATTCCGGAGTTGGGAAATCGACAATTCTCAACTACTTGATTCCGGGCCTCGAATTGAAAACGCGCCGTGTCTCCGAAGCCACCGATCGCGGCAAGCATACAACCACCAGCATTGAACTATACGAACTGCCGAGTGGTGGGTTTGCGGTTGATTCGCCCGGGCTGAAAGTGATGGGGCTCTGGGAGGTCGAGCAATCAGAGTTGCCGTACTACTATCCCGAATTTGATCGTTTTCGGGAGAGTTGCCGATTCTCAACCTGCAGCCACACTCACGAACCGGGCTGCGGTGTTAAAGCTGCTGTAGAGCGAGGTGAGATTGCTGCTTTCCGCTACGAAAACTATGAGGCCATACTCAAAAAACTGTAATAGACGTAAGTTGGCTGTTTGTTAAGAGTTACATGCCGGCAGCCGATAACTGAAAAGATAGCATGGCTAAACAAGATATTGAATTTCGGGTTGGGGTGATCATCCTAATGGGCATGATCCTCCTGTTTGGTTCTCTGTACTGGTTACAGGGATACAAGCTGGAGCGGAATGCCCAACATGTCACTGTTCGTTTTCGTGACGTTGGCACTCTTGCAGTCGGTGATCGGGTGACAGTATCGGGCGTGTACCGCGGCAAAGTCAAAGACCTTCGGCTTACCAGTGATGGCGTTCTGGTGGAACTGTTGTTGTACCATGATGTCGTCCTCAAGCGTGACGCCAGTATTGTGATCAAGAACCTCGGATTGATGGGTGAGCGATTTATTGCCATCTCACCGGGTGTCGATTCTGTTCTCTTTAATACCAGCGCCGTGGCCACCGGTCTATACGATGCCGGACTTCCGGAAGTGATGGGTTTGATGGGGGACATGATCGTCGAGATGAAGTCACTGGTGCACTCGCTGAAACGGACGGTGGTATCGGACTCATCGCTCAATCAGTTTAAGCAGACGGTGACCAATCTGGAGAGAGTGTCCGGATCGCTGGCTGATTATATGTCGCGCAGCGAGGACAAACTGGATCACACGGTGGATAATTTCCACGAGGCGTCGGCGAGGTTGAGTCGGTTGATCAATGACAATTCTCCGCGGATCGATACTTCACTTCAACGTGTTGAACGTGCGACCGAGGGTCTTGATGAGTTTGTCGCCCGGCTTGATACGTTGTCAATTCAGGCCCGCCTGTTTGCCGAGACAATCAACAACCCGGATGGTACGATGCATTTGTTGATCAATGACCGTCGGCTGTACGATGATCTCCGTCAGACCGCCGATAACTTTGACGATCTAATATCTGATATCAGGGCTAACCCGCGCAAGTATATCAATCTCAAGGTGGAGCTATTCTGAGAAATGACCCAATTCAAGCTCGCTTTTGGGATTCATAACCATCAACCGGTCGGCAATTTTGATCATGTCTTTAAGGAGGCGCATCGGCAGGCGTACGCGCCGTTTCTAAAGCTGCTGCAAGAATTTCCAAAAATCGCAATTTCTCTCCACCAGTCGGGGATACTCTGGAGTTGGCAACAGCGAGAATACCCTGAGTATTTCAAGACAGTGCGGAAAATGGTTCGGGCCGGACAGCTTGAACTGATGACAGGTGGTTTCTACGAGCCGATCCTCTCGGCAATTCCCGAGCGGGATGTCTATTCACAAATCGAGAGACTAAATGATTTTCTGGACGAGCACTTCGGCTGCAGACCGGATGGGCTATGGTTGGCCGAACGAATCTGGGAACCGCATCTGCCAAAAGTGCTGGCGCAATCAAACATCAGATACCTTCCGATTGACGATACCCATTTTGTCTATGCCGGACTTGAAAACGATCAGTTGACCGGTCCGTTTGTTACCGAGAGTGAAGGTCACACCGTCCGACTGTTACCGATTCTGAAACGGCTGCGCTATTTGATTCCGTTTGGAGTCGTCGAAAAAGTAATTGATTTCCTCAAGGAATTGGCAGAACGCAATCCGGATGGAACAGCAGTGTATGCCGATGATGGCGAGAAGTTTGGCGTCTGGCCCGAAACGCATCACCATTGTTACGAGGATGGTTGGCTTCGCGACTTCTTTGAGGCCGTCGAAAAAAATTCTGACTGGTTGCAGGTAGTACCACTTGGAGCTGCTGCTTCCGAGTCGGCGGTTGGTCGGGCCTATTTGCCAACGGCGTCGTATGCCGAGATGCTTCATTGGGCTTTGCCAACGCGGGCGTATGAAGAATATGAACAGTTTGAGGGTTGGCTGAAAGAGCAGGGCCGTCTGGAACAGTACGGACGTTTTGTGAGAGGCGGTCACTGGCGTGGCTTTCTTACCAAGTACGAAGAGTCGAACCTGATGCACAAGAAGATGCTGGCCGTATCCAATAGTCTGGAAGTGTTCAAGCGGGAAAATCCTGACCGATTGGGTGAGTTGGAAGCAGCGCGCGATCATCTCTTTGCCGCTCAGTGCAACTGCCCTTACTGGCATGGTGTTTTTGGCGGGCTCTATCTTCCTCACGTGCGACAGGCGATCTACGAGAATGTGATTGCTGCCCAGAGCGCCCTGAACAAGCTCTACGGAAAACGTGCATTAACGATTACCCGGACCGACTTCGATTGCGATGGTCACGATGAAGTAGTTGTCTCAAGTGATGCTCTCTCGGTGACACTGAAGCCGTCGAGTGGCGGAATGCTTGTTGATCTTTCGCTGAATCGTCACAATTTCTCTCTGACCGATACACTGACTCGTCGCCGCGAAGGTTACCACGACAAGCTTGGTCAAGCCGTAGTTGGTTCATCAAGTGGCACCGCCTCAATTCACGACACAGTGCTGGCGAAAGAAGAGGGTCTCAAAGATGTTATTGCCGAGGACTGGTATTTGAAACGGTGCTTTGTCGATCACTTGCTGGCTTCTTCCACTGACGTTGACAATTTTATGGCCGTTCGATATGACGAAGAGGGTGATTTTGTAGTCGAGCCGTACGAATGTACGATTGACGAAGGATCAAAGGTTGTAACATTGATTCGTGAAGGTTCCCTCAGGCGAGGTGGCCGGACTGTTCTGGTTCGGATTATCAAGAGGTTCCGGTTTGAGGATGACTCCGAATCGTTCAATGTCGAGTACGAAGTAACGACCCTCTTCGGCGAGAAAATTGATGTCGTCTTTGCTGTTGAAAACAATTTTAGTTTCCAGGCCGGCCATACCGATGATCGATATGTTCTTATCGACCGACAACGACCGGAGCAGTCATTCCTTGATTCTGTAGAACGGCACGGGGAGGTTCGATCGTACACGCTTGCTGACGAATACCGAAATCTGGGTGTCGCTGTCGTTTCCGATACTGAGTCTGAAATCTGGCGACATCCGATCTTCACTGTCTCGCTTTCCGAAGGCGGGTTTGAAAAGGTCTATCAGGGGACAACGTTGCTGCACGTCTATCGCGTCAATCTATCAGGTGAGCCGTTTAAGGTTTCTCTGGGGGTTCATACCGGGTCGATTGAGGATGTGGTGGCGGCCGGTACTGATTGCCGGGCCACAAAATCGATCTGAGACCATACTAACCTGATCTCCCCTCCCCGGTCATCTGGCGCTCTGCCGGATATTTCTTTTGTCTTTTGATCTGCCCGGTCGTATCTTCATGCCGTGCTTGATGAACTGGTGACAGTACTTTCCCGATGCAAACGGTGTGTTGTCCTGACCGGCGCGGGAATGTCGGCTGAGTCGGGTGTCCCGACTTTTCGGGGCGACGAAGGTCTCTGGCGTAAGTTTCGTCCGGAAGAGCTGGCCAACGTAGACGCCTTCATGGCCAACCCGGAACTCGTCTGGGAATGGTACAATTGGCGTCGAAAGTTGATGGCCGAAGTAGAGCCGAATCCGGGTCATTTTGCAATCACCGCGATGGAAAAATGGTTTGAACACTTTGCTATGATAACCCAGAATGTGGACGGTCTCCATCGAGCCGCCGGCACTCAGTCTATACTGGAGTTGCACGGCAATATTGCTCGCAACAAATGCCTTGATTGCCACCGACCGTTCGAGATCGAGGGAGAGATTGATTCGGGTCAAATCCCCACCTGTCCCAAATGTGGCGGCAAGATTCGTCCCGATGTTGTCTGGTTTGGCGAGATGCTTGACTCGGAGACGATTCAAAGCGCTTTTTCCGAAGCGGAGAGGGCGGATGTCTTTTTCTCCATCGGCACCTCGGCGGTGGTCCATCCGGCGGCCTCTCTTCCGGTGACGGCCAAACGCCAGGGAGCTGTTCTGGTTGAGATCAATCCGGAGAGAACGCCGCTATCGGAACTGGCCGACTTCCATTTTTCCGCCTGTTCCGGGGAGTTGCTGCCATCGTTGATGGACGCTCTGCACGAGACCAGAGGCGGGGGAGATTGAAACGGTGAGGATCGCCGCAGGTATAATCAATAAATCTTCTATGAAGAAACTGTATTAATGAAATTGACTTTTGGAAAAACCGTTGCGATTGTGACGCTGCTGCTGGCCGCTATCCTGATGTCGGGTGGCTGTGTCTATTATAATACGTTCTATAACGCCCGGAAGGCGTTTGACAAGGCTGAGGATCAGCGCAAGAAAAGGAGGCGGGGGAAAAGGTCGCAAGGCGGGGGTGGCTATCAGAAGGCTATCGAGAAAGCTCTGAAAGTTATCGAGGATCATCCCAATTCGAAATACTATGACGACGCTCTATTCGTTCTCGGTGTTTCGTATTATCAATCGGGCTTGTTTAGCAAAGCGGAACGTCGTTTCCGGGAGATAATAGCTAACTATCCTGAGTCGGAGTATTTCAGAGAGTCCAAACTTTATCTGGCCAAATCGAAGCTCGATCTGGAAGATACCGAAGAGGCCACAGTACTTTTCGAGGAGATCTTCCGGGAAGAGCACTACCGCGAGTACAAGACCGAAGCAGCTCTTGCTCTCGGGTTTTACTACTTTGACGTCCGCGAGTTTGACGATGCAGAGCGATACTTTCTGGCGGTGCGCGACTCGCTGGGAGATGGGGAACAGAAGAAACTAGCCCAGAACTATATTGGCGATTGTTATTTCGAACAGTTCCGCTTCTCCGACGCTCTATCGGCGTATCTTCAGATATTGGGAATGGAGCCGACCACGGGGGAACGATATCATTCCATCTTCCGCGCCGCCCAGTGTTCATACCGGTTGCAACGGATCGACGATGGTATCGCGTATCTTGAAACGCTGGCTGCCGATGAACTCTTCTTTGATTCGCTGGGCGTAATCCAACTGGCTCTCGCCGAAGGCTACGAATATGATGACG
>DAOUUR010000056.1 GCA_030668045.1 bacterium | reverse complement strand
CGGGTAGGAGCATGCTGCTCCTGCCCGTTTGCTATCCGGGCTTGAATCTATTATCATACCACCCCATGAAAACAAAACGTACCGACTACATTAGCTGGGATGACTATTTCATGGCCCTTGCCCAGCTTTCGGCTCTTCGCTCCAAAGACCCCTCCACGCAGGTCGGGGCATGTGTCGTTAATGCCAATAAGCGCATTATCGGAATCGGCTACAACGGTTTCCCGATTGGTTGCTCCGATGATGAACTCCCCTGGGATCGCGAGGGTGACTATCTCGACACCAAGTATCCGTATGTCTGCCACGCCGAAATGAATGCCATCACCAACGCCTCCAACAAACCGGACCTTGATGGTGCTTCGCTCTACGTCTCGCTATTCCCCTGTAACGAGTGCGCCAAGTTGATCGTGCAGGTGGGAATCAAGGAAGTTGTTTTCCTGTCGGACAAATATAACAGCGATCCGGTCTTCGTGGCCGCCCGCAAGATATTTGATATGGCCGGTGTCCGCTGCCGTCAGCTCAAACCGGACCACAAGAGCCTAAGTCTTACTCTGGACATTGACTTCCCGTGACCGGCACATGTCCACATGTGCCGGTATACTCTTAACGGTCTACGGCAGATGTGGACATCTGCCGCCCACTTAGCTCGCGTAGGGCTCGCCGCGGCGGGCCCGCTGTTTCTCGGTACATTTTGTCTCGTTGTCCGTACTTTTTTAGTTGTCCGACTAACCGCTCGCTTGCTTCTTAACCGTTTCATGGAATGTAAGCCGCGTCACAATTAGCAGCGCCGAGAGACTAACAAATCACCCAGGAGATAGGGTCATGACCAGGACCAGGGAAGAAGTTCTCAAGTCAATAGATCAAGCCGGAGTCCGCTACATCCGCCTCTGCTTCACAGATATTCTCGGGCGGATCAAAGGGATGTCGATCACTCGTAACGAAATTGAACAGGTGCTGGAAGAAGGTCAGGGGTTTGATGGATCATCGGTTGAAGGCTTCGCGCGGATTGAAGAGTCCGACCTGATGGCTATCCCCGACCCGCTGACATTCCGAATCATTCCGTGGAAAGTTGCCGATGAAAAAGTCGCGATGATATTCTGCGACATTCAGCGTCCTGATGGTCGGCCATACGAAGGTGACCCGCGTTGGGTTCTTAAGCGCAACCTCGCCAAGCTTGAAGACCTCGGCTGGACGGCCTATTTTGGTCCCGAAATTGAGTACTTTTATTTCCGCAACAATCAGGAAACCGGCATTCTCGACCAGTCCGGCTATTTCGATTTTGAAACAGTCGATGAAGGCTCGCGGCTTCGCAAACGAACGGTCAGCGCTCTGGAAGAATTCAAGATTCCGGTTGAGTGTTCGCACCATGAGGTGGCGCCATCGCAACACGAGATCGACCTGAAGTATCAGGAAGCTCTGGTCATGGCTGACTTTTCCCAGATATACAAGTTTATAGTCAAGGAAGTGGCTATGGAGCATAACGCCTACGCCACGTTTATGCCGAAACCGATGTATGGTGAAAACGGCAGCGGGATGCACTGCCATATGTCGTTGTTCAAGGACGGCAGGAATCTCTTTTTCTCCGATGGTGACGAGTACAATCTCTCGGAGATGGCCCGCCACTTTACCGCCGGAGTGCTTCGGCATGTCAAGGAATTTACGCTGGTGACTAATCAGTGGGTCAACTCTTATAAGCGGCTGGTGCCCGGCTACGAAGCCCCGGTCTATATCAGTTGGGGACGACGCAACCGTTCCAGTATGGTGCGGGTGCCGATGTACCGTGTCGGCAAGGAGACGGCGACCCGTATCGAACTTCGTTCCCCCGATCCGGCAGCCAATCCGTACCTGGCGTTTGCCTGTATGTTGATGGCCGGCCTCAAGGGAATCGAGGGCAAGTACGAGCTGACGCCTGCGATAGAAGAGAACATATTCCTCATGGACGATGCCCGCAAAGCCGCCCTGAATATTGAGATGCTCCCCGATTCGCTGCAGAAGGCTATCGAAGAGACAGAGAAGTCGGCGCTGGTTCGTGAAGTCCTCGGCGACCATGTTTTCGACAAGCTAATAGAGAACAAAAAGATCGAATGGGACCAGTATCGTCTTCATGTCAGCCAGTACGAGGTCGATGAGTACCTTCCGTTCCTGTAGTAATTGAGCTTATCTCTGTTTTGTGCGACGGCTACCGTGTGATATCCGGTGTTGCGTTGGCGCTATCGATGGCTGGGTGCGCTTCTATCCATTCGCGGGCGAGTCTTTTTGCCTCGGCTATCTGTTCAAGGGTTACAGTTTCACTCTCGACGGTTGCGTCACGAAGAAGAGATGCGATCGGGTGGCCAGCATTGGCGGCAATCTCATACCACATTAGAACCTGTATCCTGTCGCTCGCTCGATTTTTGTCCAAGGCCAGATTCTCGAGATGGCGTGCGAGATTGTATTGCGATTCAACATGACCCCATTCGGCCGCTTTGGTTAGAGCATCCATTAGTTCCATTTCAAGGCATTTTCCTCCCGAAAGACAGTGCTCTGAATAAGCAACCAAGGCTTCAAGGGTGCCGTGGCGGCGAGCTTTGTGATACCATCGGTTTGCCTCAACAAACCAGGCGGTCCGATTATTCCTGTCAAGTGGAGCGTTATCGATGCATCTGGCATATATCTCGCTTCCGCATTGCGGATCAAAGAGCCGGGCCATCGTTAGCTGAGCTTTCATGTGTCCGTTCTCGGCCGACTTGCGGTACCAGGTCTCGGCGATGCATACACCCTGCTCGACCGCTCGGCCATCGTAGTATCTTTCAGCTATTCGGAACTGCGCTTCGGCCAGGTCGTCAATATCCATCCAGCGGGAGATCTGTTCGGGAGGGAGGCCGTCGCCCGGATATTTCGATGCCTGCCATAGCACGGCCCAGACATAAGCTGCAATAGTGTCGACGTAAGGAAAGCCCATAAACCGAATTCCACTCAACTCGCCCATAGCGCTGCCATGTCCTTGCTCGGCTGCCTTGATCAGAATTTCTATGAGATCCTCGCGCCGGTTTCCATGACCGCGAATGTAGTAGTCTGCGAGAGCATATTGCATATCGGGTGAGCCTGATTCTGCAGCCAAGCGGTACCAAGTTTCCGGATTGGGCTCGTACGAGGTCTTGTGCCGCAGATCAGAATCTCCACCAATCGGCCCGCCGATATCACCATCGTATAGGAAGGCCAGAGCCAGCTGAGCCATAGTGTGTCCCTGCACCGCCGCTCGGTGATACCATTCTTCGGCTTGCAGATAATCCTGCTCGACACCTTTGCCGTTGGCATATCTTTCGCCCAGAAAGAACTGTGCCTGAGCCAGATCGTTTGGGTCCATATGCTTGGCCACGTTATCCGGATTCAATCCGTCCGACCGTTCTCCAGATGCTTCTGACAGCACCAGCCATACATAGGCACTGACCGTATCGGCCGCCGCCATAACATAGTAATTGCCTAAGTGACCCTGCAATTCACCATATCCCATTTCGGCCGCCTTTGTCATCACTTCCAGCAACTCACCTTCAGCGCATCCGCCTCCGGTCATGCAGTTCCAGACAAACTCGCCGACTGCCTCGCGACCACCCTGCTCCGCGGCTCTCCGGTACCACTTCGAAGCTTCCCTATGGTAGGCGCCCCGATCGTTGCCGAACCGTAGTAGATGGCTGCACAGATTCCCGTACAAGCCACCTCCGTTCACGATGTCAAACATTCTGGCAAGCCTTAGTTGAGCCCGTTGGTGGTTGTTTTCAGCCGCTCTGCGTATCCATTGCTCGGCAAGGTTACAGTCCTTTTCGACCACTTCTCCTTCGGCGTATGCCATCCCGACTTCGTATTGTGCGACGGAGTCGCCAGCCTTGGCGCGTTCAACCAGATCGTCAAAATCATCGGCGCATATCGTCGCGCCCAACGTAACAATCAAGATTGCTGTCGCCAGATACTTCATAGTCGTGCCCCAGGTTCAACGGTTGATTGCCTGTTTGTCAATGCCATCTTAGTATAGGTCAGACTCCGGCAGATATCAATGCTCGAAGAGCATAATAGGGCGTAAGAACGAATTGACCGTCCTGCCGGATATCGTCTTGATCTTTATACAGATGTGAGAGTTCAGGGTTTCTCGATGGATGTAACGCTGGTGGAATCCGACCTGGTACCCTGCCTAATCTGTCAACCACCTTTCGACTCCGCTCAAGGTGACGATGATAAAGCAAGGTGACGATGATTAAGCAAGGTGACGATTTGTAAGGCAGCTTACCAGAAGAGCAAAAGGCGGCCAGCCGTCAGCCGCTTCAGTCCCCCAGCTTGCCCTTTTTGAGGGCTTTGAATTCAGACAGAAATCCGAGGAAGATTTCCTCGGCGACAAAACGGGGGTAGCCTTCGGCGATGGTCAGTTCGAATATCAGCATCTCTTCGCCGCCGTCATAATAGGCCACCATGATATTTGGGATGAACCGCGTCATGTCGTTGAGATAGTACGTGCGGATTGATTCCCCCGAAGCGTTGACAATCGAGTCGAGCGGTTCAAACGTCAGGTCCTCTCCGTAATGCGACCGTATGTCTCCAGTGTCGCTCGGCACTACTTCATCGTATGACGGCGTCTTTTTGCGTTGCTTGCCAAAACTGTAGATCAGCGCCGTAATCATCATCCCCGAAGAATCGTAGCGGTCACCTTCCGGTACATAAGCCAGCGAGTATCCGTCGTCGATCGCCTCCTCGACAATGAGCCGAAACCGTCCGGGAGCGTAAAGGATGTAATTGCTCGCCTGACCTTCAAAGAAGGCCGTATTGGAATCGGGCACCGCTTCTTCATCATCGATATCGGGTATCGGAACCGGCAGGTCCTGATCCTGAGCCGCCCCGACACCGACCAGAATCAGTCCCAGCGCGAGCAGAATAAGTAGTAGTTTCATAAGCATAGTGTAATCATCGCATAGGTCCTATGCTTCCCTATTTCGGACAGATGCGGAGTTACTTAAAAGTTATTTTGTTCGGCAAAAACTTGCCGCCGGAACTTGTTTTTTCGCTGGATCGCAGTATAATAGTGGCTCTATTGAAACGAGAAAAAGAGGATAGCGATCAAATAAACTCAACGAAACGAGGTTTGTATGGCAGGAATTGTTGGATATGGAGCCCACCTTCCGCGACATCGGATTAAGGTGGAGGAAATCGCCAAAGTCTGGGGCGCCGATGCCCCATCGTACAAGAAAGGGCTGATGCTTCGTGAAAAATCGGTCCCCCCACCCGACATGGACACTATCACTCTGTCGGTCGAAGCAGCCAAAAACGCCCTGAGGCGTTCCGGAGGGGTTGACCCAAAAGATATCGGTGCTATCTACATCGGCTCCGAATCGCACCCTTACGCCGTTAAGCCATCCGGGACGACGGTAGCCGAAGCTCTCGGCGCGACTCCCGACATCCATTGTGCCGATTTCGAGTTTGCCTGCAAGGCCGGCTCCGAGGCGATGTTCGTCGCGCTGTCGCATGTCGATGCTAAGGCGATGCCGTACGCGCTGGCTATAGCTGCTGATACTTCGCAGGGTGCGCCATCCGATGCGCTGGAATTTTCCGCAGCGGCTGGAGCGGCGGCCTTTATCATGGGTTCGAAGAATCTGATTGCGGACTGTCTGTTCACGCATTCGTACATGACCGATATGCCCGATTTCTGGCGGCGCGAACATCAGTTTTACCCCCAGCATGGTGGCCGGTTTACCGGTGAAGAGGCGTACTTCGCTCACACCAAAGGCGCTACCAGTGCTATCCTGAAAAAGGCCGGCATGAAGCCGTCCGATTTCAATTATGCCATTTTCCATCAGCCCAACGGTAAGTTCCCCCAGCGCGTTGCTCTGGAACAGGGTTTCACGCAGGAACAGATCGATCCCGGCTGGCTGGCCCCGACTCTCGGTAACACCTACTCGGGCGCATCACCGGTTGGTCTTTCTGCGACGCTTGATATTGCCAAGCCCGGCGATATGATTCTGATGTGTTCCTACGGTTCAGGTGCTGGTTCCGATGCGTTCGTCTGGAAAGTTACCGATCGCATCGACGAAGTTCGCGACCTGGCTGTTAGAACGAAAAAGCTTCTCGATGAGAACGTGATCTATATTGATTACGGTACTTACGCGAAGTATCGCCATAAAATTAAAAAGAACGCTTAGGAGGTGAGAAGACGATGAGAGAAGTTTGTGTTGTTGGTGTCGGCATGTCCAAATGGGGCGAGGTCTGGCGTCAGTCCCTTCGTTGCCTTCACACCGAAGCTGCGCTCAATGCTATTAAGAACGCCGGTGTTGACCATCTCGACTCAATGTATGTCGGATGTATGACGAGTGGTCTGTTTGTTGGTCAGGAGCATTTAGCATCGCTCCTTACCGACTATATGGGTATGCCCGGTCTTCCGGCTACCCGTGTTGAGTCTGCCTGTGCTTCCGGCGGTTTGGCTGTTCGTTCAGCATTTATCGAAGTAGCTTCCGGGATATCTGATATCGTGATGGCCTCCGGTGTTGAAAAAATGACCGACTGTTCCGGCGACGAGGCCACTGATGCCCTGGCGGCGGCGGCCGATCAGGAATATGAAGTTTTCCACGGGGCAACATTCCCCGGTCTCTACGCTATGATGGCCCACGTTCACATGGCGCAGTACGGTACGACTCGTGACATGCTTTCGGCTGTTGCGGTCAAGAATCATAATAACGGCTCGATGAACCCCGATGCGCAGTATCCGTTTAAGGTGACTAAGGAGCGTGTTGAGAGTTCGGTGATGGTGGCCAATCCGTTGCGTATTCTTGATTGTTCTCCGATCACCGACGGCGCCGCGGCTGTGATTGTGACGACTGTCGATATAGCCAAGAAACTCGGCAAGCCGTACATCAAAATCCTCGGTTCCGGTATCGGCACCGATACGATCCAACTGGCTCAGCGTGACGACATGGCGACGATCAAAGCTGCGACGATTGCCGCCGCCGGTGCTTTCAAGATGGCCGGAAAGAAAATCGGCGATATGCAGTTTGCCGAAGTGCATGATTGTTTTACGATCGCTGAGATCATGGTGGCCGAGTCAATCGGCAAATACAAACCAGGCAAAGCCGGTCCGGCGTTCCTCGCCGGTGAGTCGGCACTTGACGGCGCGTTCCCGATCAACTCCTCGGGCGGTTTGAAATCCAAAGGCCACCCGGTCGGCGCCACTGGTGTTGCGCAGGTCGTGGAAGTCTACAAACAACTAACCGGACAGGCGGAAAAGGGCCGCCAGATTCCGAACTCACCGAAAATCGCTATGGCTCAGAATATGGGTGGTTCAGGCGGCTCATCGGTGGTTCACATATTGGAGGTGGCATAATGACTATGTTCAGTTCCAGAAACTGGCGCGAGTATCCGCATCGCTATCGTCTTGAAGCGACCAAGTTCACCAAGTCCGGCAAGACGTATTTCCCCAAGCGGATGGTTGATCCGGTAACCGGTGATACCGAACAGGAAATGGTAACCCTGCCCGAGACGGGGAAGGTCATCACCTATACCATCATTCAAATCGCACCGCCACAATGGGGCGATCAGGCACCGTACGCATTGGCGGTTGTCGAGCTTACCGATGGTACGCGTTTGATGGCACAGATGACCGACTGCGATACCACTAAAGTTAAGATTGGGATGGAAGTACGGATTGAGTTCCGCAAGATCCAAGCCGAAGCCGACCACGGTGTGATAAGCTACGGCTACAAATTCGTCCCCAAGTGGTACTAGCAAGTTAGTCTTAGTCGCACAGGCATAGCCTGTCTTAGGACCGGCCATGCCGGGTCATGCTGAGCGTAGTCGAAGCATGGCAACAGAACACAGAAAGCCGCGGGTACAGACCCCGCGGCTTTTTCTATTGCATTAAATTGTCCATTTTGGTATTATGGCAATAAGAAGGGGTAGCAACTTAGATATGGAGTGCTATGTTTATGAAAAAACGAGTACTTTGGGCCGTCTCTAATCCCGGAACCATCGCTTTGATTCTTTTGGCTATGGCATGCAGCTTGACCTGCGTAAGCCAATGTAACACCCATCGATCGAGTACTCCCTCGGCAATAGTTGGTGATAACTGGATTGCCGTGGAGCAGAGTGTACAGTCAGAGGATTACCTTAGATCGATAGCTTCAAGCGGATCCGCATTTGTGATAGTAGGGTCGGAGACAATTCTTCGCTCGGAAGACGGTCTCACGTGGACTACTATGTCAAATGTTTACGGGGCAAGGCACGTTGTCTGCGATACCAGTCAATTCTACATGTATCCTGATGTCAGATTCTGCTATACATCTCGAGATGGATTGGACTGGGCTAAACATCCAAGCAATTACCTTGAACCGCTCCGATTTGTGCAGTGGCATGAAACCGGATTCATTGCAGCACATTCCGGGATGCAAATAATGTCGCTGATAGGTTCAAGAAACGGCTTTGAGTGGAGCGGCCTAAATGGATACCTTTCCGGTGCTTTCTTTTCGATCGTGCGTTTCGATTCTCTCTACGTCGGCGTCGGATCGGACAGAAGAATAAAAACGTCACGGGACGCGACCGACTGGATTTTCAGCGACACGATAGTCCCTTATCACCTTCGATCTGTGACGCATAATGGGCGAAAGTATGTAGCGGTTGGTTTATACGGTGTCATTGCAGTATCGGAGGATGGAGAGACCTGGCACAGTACTAATCGTTATACTAGAAGCGATCTCAGAAAGGTTGTCTGGACCGGTGAGCAGTTCATTGCTGTCGGTGGTCAACGGGATTATGCTGCCACTATACTGACTTCTCGTGATGGCAACAAATGGACAATTGCATACGATACACTAGGGGGTATGCTTCTGGATGTTGAGTGCCGGGAAGATATTTGCATTGCGATCGGTGCGAACGGGCAGATTCTGATATCGAGGGAGTAACGTAGCGCGGTACCCCAGCGGCCCTGAAGAATAGGGAGTCTTTCACCCCCAATCGCACTTCGTCCCGCGCCCCACAGCGTATCCCGCTGTGGGGTGCGTATCGCACAGTGTTGCGCAGTCGCCGCGAAAAGCAACGACGTCAATATGTGTTGTGCCCGGAACGGAGAATGTCCGCAACCGACCTATGATCTAGCGCTTCACGTAATCCACGACCTGGCCGTTGGCGCCCGCGTTGCCCGAACTTGAGCCACCCGAGCCGCCGGAACCAAGAGTGAAGGTGTTGTCAGAACGCGTCGTGGTACTTAATGCAGCCTCGACGATGCCGATAGATGGGCCGCCGCCGCCGCCCCCGCCGGTGCCGCCAGCTTTCCCGGCTCCACCGTTGCCGCCTTTACCACCTGCTCCTCCCCAAAGGTTCCCGCCACCTCCGGCAGCGCCGGCACCGGGCGTTCCAGGATCGCCACCCTGTGCGCCTGCGCCTCCAGCACCGCCGTTTCCTGTCATAATTGTATTATTATTGATGATTGCCTGCGAATTGCCCGAGACCAGGATAGCGATTGAAGCGCCGCCACCGCCGCCGCCGAGTCCCTGCTCGCCTCCACGACCGCCAGCTCCGCCCCCGCCCCCGCTGCCAGCTTTACCCAGCACGGCT
>DAOUUR010000499.1 GCA_030668045.1 bacterium | reverse complement strand
TCATAGCACTGTCCCGGCGTAAGGTGGAACGATCCAGCAATTTTCTCATCAAAGAGTGTATCTTTCATAGGATGCATAATGAATGGATTCACGCCGATTGCAAATTCGCCAACAAACCGTGCGCCGGGATCGGTGTCGAGAATCTTGTTGAGCTTTTCACTGTGGGTTTCGGAACTGGCTTTGACAATCTTGCCACTTTCAAACGTGAAAGAAATCTTGTTGAATACCGTACCCTGATACAACGATGGGGTATTGTATGTGATAACACCGTTGATCGAATCACGTACCGGGGCGGTGTAGACCTCACCATCGGGAATATTTCTGGTACCGTCGCATTTGACTACCGGAATATCCTTGATCGAAAAAGTCAGGTCGGTGCCCGGACCTTTGATCTCAACCTTATTAGTCTGGGCCATCAGTTTGACGAGCGCGTTCTGCGCTTCGGACATCCGGCCATAGTCGAGGCAGCAGACATCGTAATAGAAGTTTTCAAATTGTTCCTGCGAGGTCTCAGCCAGCTGGGCCATGGCGTTGTTCGGATAGCGTAACACCACCCACTTTGTCCGTTTGACTCGCTCTTCAAGATGCACCGGTTTGTAGAACATCTGGTTATGCAACTCGATCTTTTTCTGATCGATGTCGGCCAGATCAAACGGATTATCGGAGCCGCGAAGCCCCATGTAGGCATCGGCTCGTTTCATCAAATTAAGATGCAATTCCGCTTGGGTCTTAAGCTGGTCTTCATTGGCATTGCCGATCCAATGTCGCGTCAGAGATTCATCGCTGTAGAACCAGAAGGGCGTGATGCCACATTCGGTTGCAATTCGGATAATCTCTTTGCCGAGTTCGAGCGTCTCTTTCCCCTTGATTTCGAGATAGAGAATCTCGCCCTTCTTCATGTCGCAGGAGTACTCGATCAATTGCCGGGCGAGTATTTCGTTCCGTTTATCTTTCATTGTGCAATCCTTTATTGTTGGTCGTTTGACCCAAGATATGAAATGACGGAGTGTGAATCAAGAGACGAAACTGTTAGTAGGAGTTGTTTCCCACATAGAAAAAGGGCCGATGCCTCAAGCATCGACCCCATATTCTAATCCATTTGTGATGTTAAGAGCTTAGCTACTCTCCTCGGCTTTGAGAGCTTTTGCTTCCTCAATCACTTTCTGAGCTGCTTCGTGGGGGACCTCTTCGTAATGGGAGAACCAGAGTTCGTAGTGGCCCTGACCCTGAGTCATTGAACGCAGATCGACCGAGTATTGATACAACTCTGCTTGTGGCACAGTCGCTCTGATGATCTGGTTTTTGCCATCGGGGTCCATCCCGGCAATCTTGCCGCGACGTGATGAGAGATCACCCATGACATCGCCGGTGAAATCATCAGGAACCGTAACCTGAAGGTTGAAGATTGGTTCCAGCAACACCGGTTTCGATTGCATGAACCCTTCCTTGAAAGCCATCAATCCGGCAATTTTGAACGCCAGGTCAGAAGAATCAACATCGTGGTAAGATCCAAAAAAGAGCGTTACTCTGACATCCACCACAGGCGCTCCAGCCAGACCACCCTGCTGCAACGATTCAATAATGCCTTTCTCCACCGCAGGAATAAACTTGGTGGGAATGACACCGCCTTTGATGGCGTCGACAAATTCAAAACCGCCACCACGCGTATTGGGCTCAATTCGGATATGGGCATGGCCATACTGACCGCGCCCGCCCGACTGCTTCTTATGTTTGTACTGTTGCTCAGCTTTTCCTCGAACGGTCTCCCGGTAGGGGATACGCGGCTTGATTAGGTCAACTTCCACTCCATATCGCTGCTTGAGTTTTTCGGTGAGCACCTCAATATGGGTGGAGCCCTGCCCATAAAGAACAGACTGTCTCAGCTCTGGAAACTGGACCAGCCGGAAAGTAGGGTCCTCGTCACCAAGCTTCTGGAATCCGGTCGATATTTTCTCTTCGTCACCCTTGGATTTCGGTCTGATAGCGACATCCATCACCGGGTTAGGGTACTCAACGGCAGGCACGGTAATATCAAGCCCCGAAGCGGTGAGCGTATGACCGCAGCGAGTCTTTTTGAGCTTGACCAAAACACCCAGATCTCCAGCTGCGGCAGAATCGAGATCAACACGGTTCTTACCCTGAAATGTAAATACCTGCGTGGCCCGCTCCGAAGAACTCGTCTGCTGGTTAGAGAGGTCCAATCCTGACTTGATGGTCCCTGAAATAGTACGGAACAGGTACATCTCTCCAAGATGTCCCTCAGCAACTGTTTTGAAAACAAAAGCT
>DAOUUR010000554.1 GCA_030668045.1 bacterium | reverse complement strand
TTAAGAGCTTCAAACGGCGATTCAGTGGTCGCTGACAGACGCTTTACGTAGTCGCTGACTACTACGTCGGTTATTCTGGGACTAAGGTATCGCCCCCCGACGGCCACTGCTTTGATTGCCTGAACAAGCTCGTCAAACAAACATTCTTTCAAGATATAGCCTGTTGCCCCGGCACTGAGCATGTCAGCCACAAACCTCCTTTTGGAGTGTATCGATAAGGCAATCACCTTTACATCCGGGAATTCGGCAACAATCTGGTGTGTCGCCTCGATTCCATTAAGTCCCGGCATAGATATATCCATAATGACGATATTCGGCAACAGCTCCCGCACAAGATCGAGTGCTTTTCGACCGTCATCGGTGTCGGCAATAACTTCCATCTCAGGTTGCTTATCGAGTAATGAACGCAGACCCTCGCGTATAATCGCATGGTCATCAACTAATAAAACTTTTATGCTCATAATTATACTCCACCAGATTCACCCTCATTTTTCAGTGGCGCTATCATCGTAATCTTACTGCCATGGCCCGGTTCCGAATCAATCTCGATCAGTCCACCCAATTGTTCCAATCGCTCCCGAATACTGAAAAGCCCAAATTTGGCTTTTTTGGCCGCCGTTGACGTCATCTCGACAGGATCAAATCCAACGCCGTCATCTTCGATGCTGACGTGTATATGTCCATCAACTCTGCGAACAGAAACCTTTACTTTATGTGCCTGCGCATGCTTGACAATGTTGACAAGCAACTCTCGCACATCACGGAACAGAAGCATCCGGATGTCTTCATCCAGAGGCTTTAGCTGGCCATCATTTTCAAATTCAGTCTCGATACCGTGTTTTTCCTGAATTTCATCAGCCAGCCATTCGGAAACGGCTGCCTCAAAACCAAGCTCGTATAATATAGGGTAGCTTAAATCAAATGTCAATGTTCTCGTGTCGTCTATAATCTGCCCAAGGCAGTTACAGACATCCTCCAGGGGCTTGTTGAATTCATCCGAAGTCGAGGATTTGCGAAGCTGGTCCAGCTTGATCTTGGAGATCACCAGAGACTGGCTGATCTGGTCGTGCAGTTCCGTAGCGAGCCGGTGTCTTTCGCGCTCTTCAGCTAACGACAATTCCGACGCCAAAGATTTGAGTTGAGCCCGGTCCTTAAGGACTCTTTCTTCCGCTCGTTTGCGTTCGGTGATATCCTGTGCGAAGCCTATCGCCAGAACCGGACATCCCTTTTCATCGAACTGTACATCTGACTTCTCCCGGACCCATTTGACTTCACCGTCAACTATAAGACGATGTTCAATGTCATAAGGTTCTTTGTTCAAGGCTGCTTTCCATTTCTCGTCTACATACTCTCTATCATCTGGGTGAATACAATGCAGGAAGGTTTCATAGGTGAGTTCTGTCCCGATATCAAGCCCAAAAATCCGGTAGTTTTCATCCGTCCAGATAAGCTTATTCTTCCCAATATCCAATTCCCACGTTCCGATTCTGCCCATATCCTGCGCCTTAGTAAGATAGTACCGCTGCTTCTCCAATTCCTGATCCACCAGCTTCTGCTCAGTGACATCATCATAGACCGCAACGATTTCCCCTGAGGGCAGCTTATACACATAGTTCTCATACCATGCGGTCAGTTTGTCGTCTTCATACAGGGAAACAGGGTGATGTTCCGGCTTGCCCGTACTATTTACCCTACGGAACACATCAAGGAGGCCGAACTCGGCGACTGTGGGAAACATCTCGGTCACTTTCCTGCCCGCCACATCATCCCTTCTTACCATACTAATCCGCTCGGCCGCACGATTGATATCCTTGAAGACAAAATCTGCGCCCTTCTCTATGGGCTCATAGACAGCCACACCACTGCTCATGCTGTTAAACAATCCTCTGTATCTAATTTCACTCTTTAATATTCTTTCCTGCGATTGCTTGCGGTCGGTGATATCGCGGGCAATTCCTAATGATAATGTCTGACCTCGTATTTCCACGGGGAAAGCCCTTATCTCAACCGTAACTTCACCACCAT
>DAOUUR010000180.1 GCA_030668045.1 bacterium | reverse complement strand
TCAACCTGTGGTGACTGGAACTGAGTTGGAGTCAGTTCCACCTGCGGGTCGATCGCTTTCATTTCGGTGATGCTACCATCCCAGAATTTGTCGAAGTCGGTCGGTTTGGGATTGATACCGGGGCGGACCGCTTATATATCAACCGTAGTTTCGCCGAAGAAAACGAATTGAACTTCACTCTCCCGACACCGGGGCAGCGCGTATCGGGAATCTCCGGCGCCAGTACTGCTCGGCCAGTCAGCCTCCGTTCGATTGAAATCGGAGATGCCCGTCTGGAGAATGTGCGGGCGGTTGCAATCGACCTGAACCAATTATCATCCGGCTCCGGTGGAACTCTCGACGGTCTGATCGGTCACGAAATTCTCCGCCGCTTCTATGTTACCGTTGATTACCCTCGGAGCAGGATCGAGTTGACGACCAAAGAACCTCGATTCCTGTCCGGGACGGGATACCGATCGATACCGTTCAGCCAGTACGGTCACCTGATCCTTGTCAATGTGCGCCTCAACAACGAGATCGAAGTGCCGATGATACTCGACTACTGCGCATCGCATACATTGTTATCCGAATCGCTGAGCAATCGACTCGGGTTGCGTTCTGATCGTTCCGGTCGGACCAAGGTTGAGCGAATCAAGATAGGGAAGAAGACGATTTCAGATGATGTCTCTGTTATCGTCTCCGATCTAAGCCACTACCGTCGTTCCACCCCGCGTGCAAAGTACGAGGGTGTGCTGGGAGTAACGTTCTTGAAGGATTACAAGATCACGGTCGATTATCAGGGGCAGCAGATTTACGTGCACGGCCGGTAGAAGGTCACTTGGATTCCTGAAGCCGCCGAACCCATAGTCTTATCCGCTCAGGAATGACAGCATATACGGTATCAGTAAAAATAGCTTTGTCGTCCTTCCGTATCACATCTGAGAAATCGAGTAGCAGTTCATCGGAATCCGAAGAAGTAAGAGAGTCCGGTATCTCACGCAGAGCCGCGCGGCGACACAGAAGGCGAACATAGATACTACCTTTGTCGGCGCCAAAGTCGGTGGAATCAACCCAGTACTTCTCAACAGGCAGCAAGTCACCGTTTAAGGTAGCTCGGATAGCCAGTGGATCAAGAGACAGATCATTCGCAATGCCCGGATATTTGGCAACACACTCCACACGCAAGTGGAATTTCCGGTCACCCGTTTGGAAATAGAATCCGCTTCCAAATACTTTGAGCGACCCTCTGCCGTCCACCGATTCAATCCTGATCTCGTCTACTATCTTATCGTTCTGCCGGAAGCGCATATCCTCCCGCGGATCGGGACAGCCAAGGAATACGCCCAGGCATGTCAGAATCAATATTGGTAGTCTGTAAGTTGGTTTGCCTGCCCGCACCTTGGACCGGGGTTTTTTCTCAATTCGATTGTCTGACACAGTTACTCTCATGATTGCCTCCTCTGCTAATTTATGTCACGAGTGATCGCACCGCAAGAAAAACAGGCAAGCCCGTTTCCTCGTTGTGTCGGGTCTTGATCCCGTGCAAACGGGATTGTGACCTGACACATACTTAGATGTTGAGTAAGGGCGGCAGGTCACACAAATCCACTGGTCGTGGATTCGCAAGACCTGCCGCAACATCGTGTTGGGACACCCATTGAATGCACACGTGTCATCTCACTTTCTACTTCCCACATCGAACAAACGCTTGACACAACCGGCCTCCAACGCTATCGTATAGCAACAACGTTGCGGTGCCGTCCGATTGGGACGGATAATAGGGAATCCGGTGCAAAACCGGAGCAGCCCCGCTACTGTAACGGCTACTCTTCGGGCAACAAGCCACCTGTCTTTGATGGGGAAGGCGCCCGCGAGAGGCTAAAGCCGGAGCCAGGAAACCTGCCGTGATCAAACAGTTATCGGATGCCGTCAGCGCGGGCTGATGCACCACCTTCCGCGCCGCAGGCACCCAATGGAGGCTGTCATGTGGCGATTTCTTTTATGCCGCTCGACGTCCAGAGCAGGCGCGATGGGAGCCTGTACGCCTCGGCGCATCTTCGACCGAGGCCGTCCCAGCAAGCAGACATGTCTGCGATTCATTCTATTCTTGACGACAGTGGGAGTGATTATGCTCCTGCCGATTGTGTCGGCGGCGCAGTCCGATGTTCGGTTGATCGGATGTGTCTATGACAAAGCGGACGGTAGTCCGGTCCTGACCGCGCGGGTTGGTCTGATCGGTACCAATTTCTCCGCGCAGATCGACGAGCGTGGCTGTTTTGTTTTCGAGCAGATTCCGGTTGGGACCTATCGTGTAGCCGTCTCCGATTTCGGCTATGAAGATTATTTGTCCGACGCACTGAATGTCGAGATTGACATTGCTCGAACAATTGATATCGCACTAAAACGAAAGTTGCGTCGAGTCGATGACATCCGGGTCCGCGGATCGCAGTTATCAGCCGCAACAGATCGCGTCGCGGTGATTGATCGTGACCGCATCAGGATGGACCGACCATCGAATCTGGCCGACCTGCTGGAGACAATCGAGGGTGTCGATGTTCAGCGTACCGGTGGTTCTTCCGGCGAGGCGCGGGTCAGTATTCGGGGGAGTGATCCCCGGCACGTTTTGGTGTTGCTCGATGGCCAGAGAATCAACGCTTCCGGTTCGGGGGTGGCCGATCTCAATACGATTCCGGTCGAAATAATCGAGCGTGTCGAAGTACACAAGGGGGGAGGCACCGCCGAGTTTGGCCCTGAAGCGCTGGCCGGAGTTATCGATATTATCACGCAGCCACAATCGGGTAACGGTCCTCAGACCTCTACCGGGGAACACCGCCGAGGGCAATGGGACGCCCAGGAGCTGAAACTCAGTTTCGACAATGTTGTAGGCTCCGATCATCTGACAACCAGGATGGCGGTATCATCCCATAAGGCAGTTGGTGATTTTCCTTTTACATACAATGTGTCGCCGGTCGATACGGTGATCGAGGGTGTCAGGATAAATAATCGGTCACAGGCGACTTCGTTGTTTGCAGCAGCTACAATGCGTTTGAGCCGTTATTCGCAACTCAGTTGCTCCGGTCAGGCATATCGATCCGAGCATGGTCTGCCCGGGCGAGCTTCAACCCAGAACGGAACAGCCTCGCAGCAGGATGATCGCGACCTGATGACTGCTCGATGGAGCCACGACTGGTCGGCGCAATCAAGCCTTGAGGCTCGGCTGGGATATTCGCGTTTCTATCAGCATTTCGACGATCGAGATAATCTCCCGGCCAGCCGATTCGATACCGAGTACGATAACACCGTCTGGGATGCGCAGATCACAAATCGCGTTGTCCCATTTCGGCGGAACCAACTGGTGGTCGGGTTGCAATTCAGACACGACCATCTTGATCACGCCGATCTCCTTCGCCCGACTTGGAGTATGGGCGAGACAACTCGTAAGAGTCGCGCGATCTTTGTCTCCGATAAACAGAATTTCGATATCTCAAATCTGAGACTGGCAAACGAACTTTCGCTCGATGCTGCCGTACGGTACGATCTGGCCAAGACGGATAAAGAGCCAACTTCGCTGCTCGATCAGTCGACCGGGCACCGAGTCGAACACTGGTCACCGAGAGTGGGGATGTCACTCTCCCGGCATGGACAGATCGAGTTGATCGCCCGTGCCAGTTATGGCAAGTCGTTACAGTTGCCGGCAATCAACGCTTTGTTCTGGAAAAACGATGCGGTCTCCCGCGGTAACCCCGGACTGCGACCGGAACAATCAGAACACTCTGAGGCAGGAATCGAAGCGCAGACAGCGACCGGTCAGTTCCAGCTCAGAGCCGGGTTCACATATTTCCACTCTTACGTCTCCGACCTGATTGTCTGGGCGCAGGGGTATCAGAATGTCTGGCGACCGGAGAATCTTGCGGCGGCGATGCTGGTAGGTCACGAAGATTTTGTAACAGTGTCACTCTCCGATCGTCTTCTGGAATTGTCATATCAGAACACGATCACAACCAGCCGGAACAGATCGGGCACTCAGGCGACCTACGATCGGGAACTTACTTTCACACCCCACTACATTACCAATCTGGCGGTTCGATTGAATCACTGCATCCTGTACGGCTCGTATTCGGTTCGTCTGGTTGGCCGACGTTACTCGCTGCCGAACAATCAGAAATATTTCGATGCCTACCGTCTTGACAACCTCATGCTTGGCCTGCGCCTGCAACCGTGGTCGTCGTGGGAGGCCGATATCAATCTGAGGGTCAATAATCTTCGCGACGAATCGTATGTCCTGATAAGTCATTTCCCGATGCCGGGCCGCGAAGTTGAGTTTGGCCTGCGAGTAACTTTCGGGCTGGGCGATGGCTCACCAACCGCACAACCGTCTAATACAACACCGGAGAGGAACTAAATATGCGCAATCTATTGCTATCAATAATAATTACCGTAGTGGTTGGCGTGACTTCAGCCACTGGCGAAGAGACAGCCTATGTTATCAATACCACCGGGGAGACACTTTCCAAAATCGACCTGGCAACTTCAACTGTTACCAATGACATCCTGACACTTGGTTCCGATGTCTATTGCTATCCCAATCAGATCGTTGTGCGAGACACGATGGCATACGT
This sequence comes from bacterium, assembly GCA_030668045.1. GTDB lineage: Bacteria > Zixibacteria > MSB-5A5 > GN15 > FEB-12 > DAOUUR01. Next base: position 1,059 of record DAOUUR010000180.1, on the reverse strand, counting down.
GGTGAATTCCGGGACCAACGAGATACAGGTGATTGATCTCGCCGCCGAGAGTACGGTCGGGTTCATTCCGACCGGAGCCGGCACCAATCCGTACTGGCTGGCCTTTCTTGATGCCCAGTATTTCTATGTGACCGAGATGTTGACCAACTCGCTGGCCAAAATTGACGCAACTACCGGCGCGAAAATCGCCGAGGTCGAGGTGGGGGTAAGTCCGGAAGGTGTGCTCATTCACGATTACAAAGCGTATGTTGCAGTCACCGCCTACGATTTCAATACATATAGTTGGGGGGCGGGTAAGGTTGCCGTCTATGATACGGGGGGCGACACCGCCATGTTTGATATCTCGGTGGGAACCAATCCTCAGTTCTTAGCCTGCGATACATCGGGACGAATCCATGTGGTTTGTACCGGAGACTACTGGTCGGCGTGGGGGATGGTTTATGTGATCGATCCTGTGGCCGATGTTGTCATTGATTCGGTGGCTGTTGGCGGTTCACCCGGACAGTTGACAATCGGTCCTGACAATATCGCCTATCTGGCCGCCGGGGGTTGGGTCAATGATGGGTACTTGTATTCATACGATGCAGGTTCGCTGGAAGTACTCCATGGTGAGGGCAATCCGATTCTTGTCGATGCCGGGTGTACGATGGCTGTAGCCTATGCCGACGGTTCCTGTTTTATCGGAGGTTTTTCCGACTACGTTCGACAGATGGACTCCGATGGCAATACTATTGCCCATTTTGCTCTGGGTGATGGTCCCGCCCATGCGGATTTCAATTATAGACCAGGCGATGTGAATGGTAACGGTATGACCAACATCTCTGATATTACATATTATGTTGATTGGTTGTTTGGCATTCCGCTTGGTCCTCCTCCACCGTATCCGAAGTGGCGGGCCAATGTCAACGGCGATGGCTACTATAATATCAGCGATATCACCTATCTGGTTGCCTATCTTTACGGCATCCCCACCGGACCACCACCGAGAATTGGTCCCACGTGGCTTGATTAGTTTGGCTGGTGCCTGCCTCGGAGACCGACCTGTCATTTTTTTTGATT
>DAOUUR010000282.1 GCA_030668045.1 bacterium | reverse complement strand
GAAGCGTGATGCCGGCTTTGTGTGGTTCCAGTCGCCGTGCCGCAGCGGTGGCCAGTCTGTCGATATCGGGATAGTCGGAGGTGGATAGCGACATCAGAGAAATCTCGGCATAGCCTGAGTTCTTTGTCTGCTTCTCGATCTGATCAAGGATTTCATGTTGCGGTCTGGCGCGTACCGGACGATAGATCGGTCCGGCCATACAGAAGCGACAACCATGCGGACATCCCCGCATGATCTCAATCGCCAGATGATCGTGCACTGTCTCTATTGATGGAACAATCGGCTGAGAGGGAAAGTACTCCGGCTTCAGTTCGCTGACAACTCGTGCTCGGATTTTTCCCGGCGCGAAAGATACAGTCGGTTTGCGATTGTCATCGTAGAATGACGGAACATAAACTGAGTCAACCCTCCTGACGATCTGCTCAAGTTTCTCCGCGCGCGAAGCATCCCGATTCTCATGGAGAACTTCAAGCATCTCCGGCAGACCTTCCTCAGCATCACCGATAAAAAACAGGTCGACAAAAACAGCCAGCGGTTCCGGATTGTACACCAACGGTCCACCGGCGAAAATCAACGGGTGGGCATCGGTACGATCGCGTGAGTAAATCGGAATTCCGGCAAGGTCCAGCATGGCCAGCATGTTGGTATATACCATCTCATAGGAAAGCGTGAAGCCTACCGCATCGAAATCTGAAACTGGGCGCGACGATTCAAGCGAGAAGAGTGGAATATTCTCGCGACGCATGATCTCCTCGGCGTCGGTATCAACCGCAAAGGCTCGCTCACAGAGAAAACGATCATCCCGATTGACCAGGTGATATATCGTCTGCAGGCCAACATACGATTGCCCGAGGTCATATTTGTCGGGATAGGCATGCAGATAATTGATGCGACCGGTCGGGTCCTTGATAATCTGACCGATCTCGCCCCCGGTATATCTTCCCGGTTTGATTACATACGGGAACAGCTTCCTGGCAAGAAGTTCTCTCATTATAGTAAGTGCTTCGGCGTCTTTTCCTTCAGCGGAATGATACAGCCGTCGGACAGTTCAGGCAAGCGGCAAGTTGCGGTGGCAAACCAGTGGCAAGCCACCCCTAACCCGCTTGTGATTGGTGGACGTTTCTAATAGATTGAAACAGATATCATTTGCGAAGGATAGCTTCTTGTCTTCAAATCCAGTTGAAAGAGAACAAACCAACTCCGAAACAGTCGACCTGAACGAAAACGGGCTGAACGTCACCTCGATTGCCATTACCGCCGGATTCATTTTGACCGGGATGGTGACAGTTGGCCTTTTTAACGAAGAGATAAAAGAGTTCGGTGTTGGTCTGATGTCTCGCTATGGGCAGGGATGGGTCGATATCATCCTCTTTCTGCTCACTGCAATCAGTAGCACGCCGCTGGCACTCCCGATCTGGGGATACGCCCAGGCAGGTGTAGCGATTGGGTACGATGTAGTCAGATTGGCCTCAATCATGGCTGTCGGCTCGGCTCTTGGATCGCTTGTCACGTATGCTGTCGGGCGATATTTCAGCAACAGCGCGACGGTGAAGAAGAAATTTCCAAAGCTGATGCGTCATGCCTGGACCGAATGTCGCTCGCGTTTGTATGTCACACTTTTTCTGTTCTTAGGAACAGCCGGGCCGATCCCCGCCGATGTGCTCTATGCGGCCTGCGGCTTCAAACGATACCCGGTAGCACTGTTCTTGGTTACTATGATTGTAGCCCGATTTGTACGCTATCTTTATCTGGGATATGGATTCAAGTATATGATTGGCTGGTTCGACTAACAGACATAGCAAAGCTCGCCTGCGTGGGGGTAGGGGGAGGGAAAAACAGGCGAGCTTTTTCACGGATGTAATGTCAAAGGTCCGTGTTTCAATTTCTTTCTCAGTACGCTTTCGGTCTTTGAACTCCTCCACTCTTGTCGAAACTGTACCGAAATTGTCCCAACATCTCCAAGTCTATCAACAATTGAATTCTCCTCCAACAAAAAAGTTGCGCAGCCACCGTAAAGAGTGGCATAGCCACCGTCAGGACGGCTTTAAGAGGTGCGGGTAAATGTTATCTTGTTGTGGGGTTACTATTTAAGATGCCTAAAAGTGGCGTGCCTCTCTCAAGACGACCCTAGAAAATCCGCACCGGAATGCTCAAGAGTGGTATAGCCGCTCAGTTCCAGAGTTGACGGTCGAGAGTGCGATAGTGAATGGCTTCGGCCACGTGGCTCATATCGATCTTCTCCGATCCGGCCAGATCGGCTATAGTGCGAGAAACTTTCAAGATACGATCATACGCTCGGGCGGAAAGCCCCTGACGAGATATAGCCATCGATAAGAGCGATTGCGATTTCTCGTCGATAATGCAGTATTTCCGGATATCGCGTGATTCCATATGAGCATTGCAGAAAATCTTTTCGTCATCTTCAAAACGCTTCACCTGCGCCTTCCGGGCGCGATTGACTCGTTCGACTATCTGTTCTGACCTCTCACCCCGGGAGTCACCGGATAGCTCCTTGAATTTGACAGATGGGATACTGATGTGTATGTCGATTCGATCCATCAGCGGGCCGGATATTCGGGACATGTAGCGCTGAATTTCTGAAGCTGAACAGGTGCATTCGTTACTTGGATCGCCATAGTAACCACACGGACACGGATTCATCGCAGCGATCAGCATGAACCCGGCCGGATAGGTAAGAGTGGTAGCGGCGCGGGAAATCGTAACCTGATTGTCCTCCATCGGCTGCCGCAGCATCTCAAGAATATCCTTCTTGAATTCGGGTAGTTCGTCGAGGAACAAAACACCATGATGAGCCATCGAGACTTCCCCCGGCTTGGGGATTGCGCCTCCACCGACCAGACCGGCATACGAGATCGAATGGTGCGGCGAGCGAAATGGTCGAGTGGCGATCAGGGCCGAACCAGTCGGGAGACGTCCGGCAACAGAGTGAATCTTGGTGGTTTCCAGCGCCTCTTTCAAGCTCAATTCAGGTAGAATAGTCGGTGCGCGACGGGCCAACATCGTCTTACCAGACCCTGGTGGACCGATCAAAATTATATTGTGACCTCCAGAGGCGGCTACCTCAAGCGCCCGCTTGCCCGATTCCTGACCTTTGACATCGGCAAAATCTATGATATGACGATGCGCCTGCCTGAAGACGCTTCTAATATCGACCTCGAACGGCCTGATACGACTCTCATCTTCAAGAAAATGTACGGCTTCCTGGAGTGAGGCCACCGGGTAAACCGGTAAAGTCGATGCGATAGCCGCTTCCTTGGCATTGTCACGCGCTACGATCATTCCTTTGAGTCCGTTGTTGCCTGCAAAACTCATCGCCATCGGCAGGACACCAGGAACCGGCCTGACCGCACCATCAAGTGATAATTCCCCCAGCATGACAAACTCATCGCAGCGATCCCGAAGAATCTGGCCGGTAGCCGACAAAATACCAACCGCGATCGGCAAATCGAAAGCTGACCCCTCTTTCTTTATATCAGCGGGGGCGAGATTTATGGTCACCTTTTTGGAAGGAAAGACAAAATCAGAGTTCTTGATTGCCGAAGTGACCCGTTCCTTCGATTCACGTACGGCGCCATCGGGCAACCCAACCGTGACAAAAGCGGGAAGTTGCTGCTGAATATCGGCCTCAACTTCGACAGTATAGGCGTCAACGCCCAGAGTGGCGGCTGAAATGATTCGAGAAAGCATAATGTAAGTTTGTGACCTCCTTGCGCTTAGCTATCATCGACATCCAATTTCTCGGGAGGTTACCCTCTCCGGCAACCTCCCGACTACCCCCAGCGTATCGCATACGGCCACCCTCCTTGATTGGTCTAACCTCTGCTGTCTTTACGAACACACACATCATACGAACGGTCGGTGACAAAGACGGTCACTGTAACTCGACACAGATTATTGTTTTTTTCTGGTCGTGTTTGTGGCTGATCACATGAAATGCACCTGGTATCCATCGCAGTCGGCCTCGCGGCACTGGTTTGATGCGTGTGAGGAATATTTCGACGCTGGTGAAGGTCTGAAATTTCAGACAAAAAAAGACGGCGGAGTGAACCGCCGTCTTTCAAACTTTCGGTGATTTGATT
>DAOUUR010000032.1 GCA_030668045.1 bacterium | reverse complement strand
TAAGAGTGGCCAGGGCAATGAAGTACCACACGCCGATATAGATCGCGGTTTTTCCTCCGTGCCAGGTGAAGTGGTTCTCCGGGACCCGCTCTAACAGGAAAGGCAGACCACCATAATCGATCACAAGAAAGATCAGCAAAACAGCAAAGCCGAGAAACATCAATGCGAATTGCAATAGATCGGTTCGCACCACCGACCGAAACCCACCGAGGAAAACATAGACAATCGAAAAAAGCGTCCCGGCCAGTGTCCCGACCCAGAGCGGCCACCCGAATAGAAATTCACACAGGACACCAAGCATCAAGACATAGGCGGCGGGGACGGTCATTAAGAATATGATCGCCGCTCCCGCCAGACCGGTCTTGTTGTCGTACGCTTGAGTCAACCGTTCCGGGATAGTCAACACTTCCGACTGACGAGCCTTCTTTGCCAGAAACAGAGCGAACAATAGCGCCGCCAGGTAATAGGGCAGACCAAACACAAGCCAGTTGGACAAACCATAACTGTAGCTGTACTCGCCGACACCGAGGATACCGCCGTACCAGGTTGAGACAAGCGAAGCGATAAATGCCGGAAGGGTGAGCATGCGTCCGCCAACAATTAACTCCGATGCAGTGCTGTCTTTCTTGAGACGGTACCTGAGTCCGAGATAGAGTAGCCCACCGAGATACAGAACGATTATGGCGTAGTCAAGAGCAGGCATGGTGGACAAAGCAAGTATAACAGGCGTAGCAGTTAAGGCAGGCGTAGCCTGTTAGAAGGCCTCCAATTGTGCTTGAATAAAGAACGAACGCTCTGGCGCAACGAAATAAGTTGACCATGCCCCTACTGCGGCGCTTTCGTTGGCGTTTCGGTAGGCGTAGTTTTCGGCGTAGGCGACGGCTGATTCGTATTTCCTGTCAAACAGGTTATCAACTGTTGCCGAGAGAGTCAGTCGGCCTATAGAGGACAGAGCATTAATAGTGACCGCTGCCGACAACGACGAAACCGAAACGGGGTCAATCGATTCACTTTCGATATTGTGAAGGTCAGCGTATTGCCGACCGATAAACCGACTCCGCCAGGTGAGACGCACGGCACCGTTCTGGAAGTCAGCCATCAAGTTGCCGAGATAGACCGGGAAGCGACTGACCGTCTTGCCGCTGAGATCAACACTGGTCGCCTCTTCACTGGAGGGCGCGCCGGTTGTATCGAAATCATAGCTGATGACATGAACAAAATCAGTAATGCGATTTCGGTTGAGAGCGATATTTGCATCCAGTGTCAAGGCGTCAACGGGACGGAACGTTGCGGCCAATTCAACACCGGCATGTACGGCGCCGTTGACGTTGAGCGTATTCTCAATTCCATCAGAGACTCCTCCCTCGGCAACGATCATATCCTTAAATTTCATCCAGAAAAGATTGGCCGAGAGAGCAATCCGGGGCGCATCGTACTGGCAGCCAAGCTCCAGATCGTACAGACGTTCGGACTTGACGGTCGGGTCACCGAAAGTGTAATCGTATCGTCCCGGCTCTATCAGGGTTGAGTCGGTCCGGGCCAGAGCGGGGAGGGCATCGGGGTCATCGGCGTTGTAGATAGCATCGTCGGTCGGAACACGCGAAGCTACCGAGAGATTTCCATAGATGCCAAGACGTTCGGTGGCAGCAAAGTGCAGACCGATTCGTGGCGAGAAGAAAAGCCAGTCAACGGTGTAATCGTAACCGACAAATGCCCCCAGCACCGTCTGATCAAACGAGTAATGCTGGAAGCGCAACTGGGCGGTCAACTGCGTTGATAGCCTATCGGTGAATTCATATCGTTCCTGAGCATATATTGAGCCGACCCATTTCTTGCCGTGGTACTCGTAGTAACGATGCCTTGGATTGAGGTCCCCGGTGATATGCTGCGCCCAGACCACCTGTCCCCAGTGGTGCGACTGGAAATTGTAGAGGGAGCCGCCCAGGGTGTGAGTGCCTTTTTTGTGGTCGTGGTCGATTCGAGCGTTCCATCCGTACTGTCGTTTCTCTACCCATTTTTGACGAACAACATCGCCACTGTTCGCACCGTCGGTGTGTATCGGATCGATATTGTATTCCACATAGTCGCTGTACGGACGGAACTGCTCATAGTAGCCGGTTCCTTGAATGTAATAGAATGTGTTGTAGAGTGTGCTTCTGTCGTTGATCCTGAAAGTATGGTGCAATTGGTAGTGCGGCTGGCTGAAGTTGTCTGTGGCGTTTTTGTAATTCAGTTCATCATAGCCGGGAATGCCGACATTGGTTCGCCGATCCTTTGAAATTTCACTTCGAGATGCTCCGTACCAGGCGGCATGGTATCTTATCGGTCCGCCATAGAGGTGAATTTCGGTTGTCATGCGAGGGTCGAGCCGTGTTGCCGAGAGGTAGTACGCCCAGCCATCGTACCAACTGTTGTGTCGGTATCCGGCACTCTTCTGTTTTGAAAAACGTCCGGCGAAGGCCCAGCGTCCGTCAACAAGACCCGATGCGAATTCGAAACTTCGCTTATAGACATCAGAGACGACATCACCGTCTGACGTAAAGCCGCCATACCCGGCGGTGAGAACAGCTTTGCGTTTGGTGTCAAGTGTTTTGGTGATGACATTGACGGTGCCGCCGAACGATGCGTCACCGTACAACGAATTACCAACGCCGCGCTGCACCTGGACATCGGCTATGTTGGCAGCGAAGTCGGGCAGATCAACAAAGTACGTGCTCTGGTCTTCCGGATCGTTCAGCGGCACGCCATTGATATAGGTTACCACCCGGCGGTCGTCAAAGCCCCGAATCCTCACCGACGTTGCACCCAGTGGAGAGCCGGCTTCGGCATAGGTGAAAACGTTGGGAGTTGTCTTTAGAAGTAGTGGGAATTCACCGACCGTGTAGTCGCGTTCAATCTCGGCTCGTGAAAGATCGTCGAATGCGATTGAAGCCAGACCTTTCTCTGCTCGACTGGCGTGGACGACAATATCAGTGCCGCGAAAATACGATCGTTCGAGCATGACAACTTCGGGAACTTCGTCTGCCTTATATTGGATGGCCCTGTATCCGATCGATGAAAAAGTCACGCGCGTTATCGGCTCATTCGTAGTAAGATGAAAAATGCCGACGCTGTCGCTCTGGGCTCCAACTCCGTGAACATCAGTTACAATCGAAACACTCTCCAGCGGTGCGTTGTTGCGATCGACTACTTTTCCCGCGAGCGACGTAGCCCGGCTCGACAGCGCACAGAACGCCACAACGATTAGGGCAATACCAAACAGTTTCATGGCCGTAACCTCTCGTTACAGTTTCATAGTTCACAGGGTTCCGTTTTGATAGAGTCGGATACATCCAAAAAGAACAGGTGTAACCCGGCTGCAATCTCCGTTTCCCTACGCCGGTATTAACCGGATCAGGTAGGGGGGTATGATCTCAGGCGGCAAAGTACGCCACCCCCAACGGAACTGCTATCTGTCTCTTAGGGAAAATACGGTTGAAACGTGGAGGACCGCAAGCAGTTTTTAGTAGTAGCGAAAAGTAACTTCTCCGGTCGCATCGATTCTCAGCAGCACTACGACCGGCTCGCCACGGTTAAGATTGGCCGGTACTTGATACTGTCGGGTCGTTCCATCGATATTGTTGCGGTTGGTGAATCCGCGAAGAGGATTAGGGAAAAGGCTCAAATCGAAAACGACCATTGAGTCAACATACTGCTCCAGAGTGACAACGATTGATGTATCGGGCATTTCCTTGGTGACAACCTGACCGGAAGCGTCGCGGATAACTTCGAAATTGGCCAGTTGATGATGCGACAGGTGGATTGAAGTGTCGGTCGACAGAATATCGATAAACGGATCAATCCCCCTGATCATGACATTGTTGTTCCTGTCATCGGAGTTGTTGTCACGTCGATACTGACAACCGGGCAGTTCAATCGTTGTCCGGATAGAAACCTTAGTGGCGCGACGCTCGGCAAGATCGGTCTCGGAGATGTCACCATATGTTAGGTTGAGGACTTTGGTCGAATCAACGAGGATCAGGACGGTATCTTCCCAGGTGAAGCTTCGGGCCGCAACTCGCACCGCCCGTTGGCCTGTTTCCACCTTTTCCAGAGTTACCGGGGTGCGGCGATGCATCCGGATACCATCGAGGAATACCAGCGCATCGGGGGGATCAGTCAGGATGGTCAGTTGACCGTAGCGCGGCTTGAACTCAAGTTCCTCCACTCCGGCCGGTCGCGGCGGATCAGCATCGATTAGGTTGACCACTTTCCGCAGGACTTCATCGGGAAGAATAGTGACGGTGTCAATAATCGTCCCTCGGTGCATCTTATATATCCTGACAGTGTGTTGCCCCACCAATAGTGTACACAGGCAAGGCGTCTGGTATATCCGGTTGATGTTGCCGTCGATTACAAAATCGGCGGTTTCTTTACCTGATTCAAGATAGAGAAAGCCGTGCGTACCCACACCCTCTCCGGCGGCAGAGACCGCCAGGGCAAGAACGATAGTTGCCAGGCACAGTCCGAATTTTCTCTTCATAAGTCGAGTAACTTTATGATTCCGTATTTCTGGCACTAAGGATGAGGAGAAAGGCCGGATCGGGCAACAAAAAACGCCGCCGCTTCGAAGCGGCGACGTTGTCTCGAAAGGAGCCACGCAAGAAAATAATCAACCCGCAGATACACGCTTTGCTAATGTTCTCGCAATTCCCGCACATCGTCGGCGAGTTCCACCTGATGGGATTTCAACTCGCGTTTGAGGACGGCTAGGTAGTCATTAATGAGACGATACTTATTTGAGAACTGATCTGACTTGTCATACGAATCGATCAACCGCCGCTTGATCTGGGTCATCGTGCGCACCTGCTTAAGGTCCCAACGGTCATCAGCTTTGGCGATACGCGCGACATGGGGCTGGTTGGCCTCAGCTTTAGAGCGACCGACTTCGCTTCGATATTGCGCCAGGTGAGCCTCCGATGTTCGGATGTCATTGTCGGCGATATCAACGATCTCTTTGTCATATTTTGCGATTCTTGCCCCGATCCCCTTGAGGTTGGCATCGTGCCATAGATCAACAGTATGCGACAGAAGATCGTAAGTAGCCCTGGTCTGGTTGATCTCCTTCTTGTCCTTCTTGATCTCGGTCCGATCATAAGTTTTCTCGTGAAGAGTCGGCCCGGCCAAGGCAGTACTTGCAGCAAATGCCCCAACTACAATTATCAGCAGTACCTTTTTCATCGGCTATGCTCCTTTCAGTTCTTCAAGGTTCACTAATTGAAACAGCAACAAAGAACGTGCCGGAAAAAGTTCTCCCTTTATCAGTGCTGTTTTCAGGGCAAAACCGGCTTGGTTGAAGTTAGCTCAGCAATCGAAATATGGGATAGTTCCCCCACAAAGATGAAGGCTTGGAAATTTATAGTGAATCCGATTGAAATAAAGAGAGCTATTTTTTTCGACTGGCCGCTTCTTTTTCCGCTTCTTGGCGGATGATATTGAGCATCTGGAAAGCATAGCTTGAGTCGATGCCGAAGAGAACCTCAAGGACACTGTCGGCGGCGGCTTTATGTCCCTGCAGGGCGTGAGCCATTCCGAGTCCGACTTTGGCTTGGTGAAAATCGGGATAGTCGTTGGCCAGCTTGCCAAAGAGTTCTTCCGCCCGAGCCGGTTGTTTTGTCTGGAGGCAGAGCAGTCCCAGTGTCTGGGTGGCCTGCATGTGACCCGGCTCAATCTTAATGGCGTGGTCCAGATGTTTCTCCGCCGCTTCATTTCTGCCCATACGGGCCAGAACGCTACCCATTAGATAGTGGAGCCGGGCAGTTTTTCCGCCCGCATCAATACTCTTCTGAAAGTAGTGAGCCGCGCTGTCGAGACTGTTGGAGGCGGCAAAACAGCTTCCAATTGAAAGCAGCGTTTCATCCTGATCGGGACGGAGGCTGTCCGCCCTATACAGAGCTGGTAGCGCCTTACCAAGTTGTCCTACTTTCGCATACTCCTGCCCCAAGTTATTGAGATAGACGGTGTTGGTCGAATCGAAAGCAACCGCCCGCTCATAGTACCTGATCGCCTCAGCTGAATTGTTCTCATTGACAAAGATTGCACCCAGGTTGTTGTTGAGGTTTGCATTGAGCGAATCAATCTGGAATGCTTTCTGGAGATACGCCTTTGCCTGGCGATGATTACCTGAAACCTGGCAGAGAAAACCGAGACTTTCCAGCGCTGCGAAGTTGTTTGTGTCATGGGTCAGGGCTTCACGGTAAAGCGTGATCGCTCTCTGATATTCCTCTCCGGCGGAGGCTATGTCGGCTTCCCGAACCAGCGTCTTGACAGAGTCAGCATCGACCGCTGCAAGAGCGGAGCCGGACAGGATAGATAGGAGCGCCAGTGCTCCGATGAAGATAGAAACAAGATTTTTCATATTACAACCATGATACCTATTATACGCCGCAAAGTCAATTGTGAGCCCGCCGCGGTCGAAGATGCGCCGAGGCGGGCGGGCCGGTTCCAAAAAAAAGGACGACCCGATCCATCGAATCGTCCCATATTGAAGGATACTTAAAAGAGGTATCCCCCCAGTCCATCCTGGACCGAAGGTTTTTCTATCTGACTCGTTTGGGGATGTGATCATTTACCAGCGCAAACGAGAGATATTCCAACTCCATTGACATGTTTTCGTTTCTCAAAAAGACGTCGTCGGGCACTTTTAAGTTAACCGGTGCAAAATTCAGGATCGCCTTGATACCGGCTTTGACAATATCGTCGACAATGTACTGCGCTACGGTTGCCGGTACAGCAAGTACAACCATCTCTATATTGTCCGGCTCAAGTTCGTTGGCAAGGTTTTTTATGTCCGAAACTACAATACCTTTGTGGTTTGATCCGATCTTGCGCTGATCGTTATCAAATAGCTTTACGATCTGAAAACCCTGCTTTTGGAATTCTTTGTATGACACCAGCGCCGAGCCGATATTTCCAATCCCGACCAATGCTACCCGCCATGATCTATCGATACCCAGAATCTGGGAAATCTTGTCTCGCAATTCGACCACCGGATACCCGAGGCCCCGAGTGCCAAAGGAACCAAAGAACGAAAGGTCTTTGCGAACTTGCGCCGGAGTCAGTTTTTCGCGCTTGGCCAGCCCTTTGGAAGAAACTGTTTCGAAACCTTCTTTCTCTAAGACAGTAAGAGCCCGGTAGTACAGGGACAGACGATGAATCGTCGATTCCGAAATACGTTTTTTCTCCGGCAGTGAATCACTGGCCATCACAACTCCCTTACACTCAAGCGTCAACTAGGTCGATTTTCAAATATGTGAAATGCTTCACAAGAAAATAAGCCGAAAAAGTGATGTGTCAAGGGGAAATCCACCTTTGTTTTCAAGACCAACCAAGTCGCCTATCGTCGAGGGCCCGGAACCTGCATCACAGCAACAGGTTAGAGGGCGGGTGGCTTTTTTCAACTAAACTATGGTTCGCCGAATGGCTGAAGAAATTCTGGACAGGATTTCGTAATTGATCGTCCCGGCCCAGTTTGCCACATCATTGGCGGTAATCGTCTCGGAACCATCGGCGCCAATTATAGTCACTTCCTGATCCAACCGCACCGACTTGATATCGGTCACATCGGCCATGACGATATTCATACACACCCGTCCCCTGATCGGTGCGCGACGACCTTTGATCAGTACATAGGCGTGATTGGACAACCGACGGTCATAACCATCGCAGTAACCGATCGGAATGGCTACCAGTCGAGCCGGGGAAGTTGTTCGGTAAGTGCAGCCATAGCCGACAAATGAGTCAGCGGCTAACTGCTTTGTCTGGCTGACGCGGGCCTTCCACCGCAACACCGGTTCAAACAAATTGTTATGGCCACCACTCTGGAGATAGGAGAGATACGTTTCCTTTGATGACCAGTAGCCGTACGCTGAGATACCAGGTCTCACCAACTCAAAACGAGTCTTCTCAAATAGTATCAGCGCCGCCGAGCTGGCGGTGTGGCGGATTTTCGGGCCGATCTTGAGGCGACGCATTGTCTTTACCATGCGATTGAAATTGTCCAGCTGATATTGTGCGTATTCGTGGCTGGTGGTGTCTTCAATGTTGGCAAAGTGCGTGCTTGCTCCCAATGGGCATTTGAGAAATTCGTACTTGTGGTAGATGTCGGCAAAGGCGGGCAGCTCTTTTTCGGTAATTCCCTGACGATTGGTTCCAGTCTCAAGTTTCAGGTGGGTGAAGATGCGTCTCTTCCGTTGCCGAGAGAGGCGACCCAGTTTTTCCAGTTGTCGGCGTTCAAATATTACCGGCTCAATGTCGAGCTCAACAATCGGTTCCATGTCGTAAAGCGAAGCGGGACCAAGAAGCATGATCTTGCGGTTCCACCCGGCCTGCCGAGCTATCGCGGCCTCCTCGACGGTATGCAACGTGATGTAGCCGACACCGTCACATTTGCTGAGCATCGTGACAGTCTCGGCAAGTCCATGTCCATAGGCGTTGGCCTTGACCGAAACCGCTACCTCGCGCCCCCCCGCGATCTTTACAAGCGAAGCAACATTCCTGCGAAAAGCAGCCTCGGACAATTCTATCCAGTTGAGCAGACGTGGTTTCTTCATAATCTAACTTATACTCCACCGAGCCGCCGGAGACAACAAAAACCGGGATCGACAACACAGATCGATAAACGCTTGCCTCCCGCCAGCCGGCGATAAGTCGCTTCTTTTTCCTTGCCCATCATCGCCGTTATTCCCTTATATTGCCGGGGTAATGAAAGATATCGTTTCCAAGAATATCATGGAACTTCATGGCCGTATTGCCGATGCCTGCCAGCGATATGACCGTGACGCCGATGATATCACGGTCGTGGCCGTTACCAAGAGATTCGGCGCCGCCGCTATCAGGACAGCTGTGGCGGTCGGTATCCACAATGTTGGTGAAAGCCGGATACAGGAAGCTGAGCCGAAGATAGCCGAGGCCGGTCCGATCGCGCGGTTTCACATGGTCGGGCATCTTCAGAGTAACAAAGCCGGCAAGGCGGTTCGTCTGTTCGATGTTATCCAGTCGGTCGATTCGTTGAAGCTAGCTATCGAGATTGATCGGCAGGCCGGTTTGATTGATCGCAAAATCGAATGTCTGATCGAGGTCAACTGCTCCGGCGAAGAACAGAAATATGGCATCGCTCCCGATCTCTGCGCCGACCTGATCGGTCAGATTGGCGACCTTCCGAATATCGTTCTGGCCGGTTTGATGGCGGTTGGTCCCCATGTTGACGACGAAGAGAAAATCAGGTCTGCCTACAGACATTGCCATGACCTGTTCCAACGGGGGCGCGAAACGGCTGGTCCTCAGTTTGATACTCTCTCGATGGGCATGTCGGGCGATTTTGAGCCGGCGATTGCCGAAGGCTCAACGATGATACGGGTGGGGACGATGATTTTTGGTCCACGTCCCGTGTAGCGACCAGTCGCCTTTAGTATCTTCTGGAACGTTCTGATTGAAATGCAAGAAAGAGGGGAATAATATGTATAAGCGATTTTCAGAGTCGATCACCTGGCCCCACCTGACGGCACACATGCTTGCCCGTTCTGTTTTCTCCCGCCACCGATAACACTAAAAAAAACGATCTTCGACGTTAATTTTGGGCGGCTACGGTTCGATATTAATAGAGAAGAGCCGGGTTCGCGGTATGCAGTGTTCAAAACTTGCACATCTGAGAGTCCGCATAGCAAAGCAGTAGATGAACCTTTTTGATAGGTGAATGTTATGGATCTGTCGCCCAATGATATCAGGAATTACGAGTTTCCCAGTCAGATGCGTGGTTACGACAAAGAAGAGGTCGATTCCCTTCTCAACCAGATTGCCTCCGTCCTTGAAGCGATGAAGCAGGAGAACATGAAGGTGTCGATGGAGCTCGACTCGGTCAGAACTCAGCTCTCTGGTCTCCGTGAGTTTGAAGAGACGATCAAGGGTGCGGCTATTGATGCCCGCCGCAACGCCGACATGACCGTCGCAAACGCAAGAAAAGAAGCCGAGCTTATTCTCTCCAAAGCTCAGGCCGATGCTGACCAGATAGTCCACGTACGGTCGCAGCAGATTGCTGACCTCGAAGATCAGATCGCCAAGCTGGACCTCTCCAAGAAATCGTATCTTGGAAAGGTTCGCGCTATGATTAACTCGCACCTCGATATGATTGACGATATCGCTACTGCTGAAATCAAGAGGGAGCTGTCAACCAAGCCGAAAGAAGAATCAATCAGAGTGACCAATTCTTCCGAGGTCGAGCGTGACAACTTTGAGTCAATCGCAACTCAGCCATCGGAAACGCCTGTCGATGCAGCTGAAGAAGTTGCTGTCACCGAGGAAGGCCACCCGGCATCCCCGACATCAGATACCGACAAAATCCCCACCGACGCTCCTCCGCCCGAAACCGAGGCTGCCGAAGAGCCGGAAGAAGAAGCGCCGGTTGATCCGGAGCTTGCCGCGGCTCTTGAGCGTTACAACAGCCCGACCGAATCAACATCGATCCCGGAAGCGCCGCCATCTGAGCCGACCGAAGAACCTCCGATGCCGTCGCCCTCACCGCCACACGATAGGTTTGTCGAGACAACGGCCAGTGCGGAGGATATTCCCAAAGGATTCGTCGCTGGCCCCCCGGGGACGAGTGAGCATCCGCCGCTGCCTGACTCCGGTCAACCGAGCGGTGAGTTCAAGCCGGAAGATCTCGCCGACGAACTGGACAACATCGCCGATAAGTTCGCCCAGGAACTGGACAAGGCTGAGCATAACCGGTAAGATTCCTACCATCAGAATAAAGGCCGACCTGAATCCTTCTCGGGTCGGCCTTTTTCGTATCAGTAACAACGCCAAAAATTTCCGCTGACATTGAGCTACTGATACCTATATTATCTAACATTGCACAGTTATTGATTTGACAAAGGAGAAATAGATGGAAAAGCTCGACGATTTCAACCGTATGCTCAACGAAGCTGTATCGTACGTTAAAAAACAAATAGCGATGGAGCCGCAAATCGGTATCATTCTTGGCACCGGTCTCGGGTCGTTGGTCGATGGTATCGAGATGGTCGGTACGGTTGACTATGACAAAATTCCCAATTTCCCGGTCTCAACCGTCGAGTCGCACGCAGGACGTTTGCTCTTTGGTAACCTTCGTGGCAAACCGGTCGTCTGCATGCAGGGACGGTTTCATTTCTACGAAGGTTACTCGTTCAAACAGATCGCTTTTCCGGTACGCGTGCTCAAAGCGCTCGGCGTGGAAACATTGATTGTCTCCAACGCCGCCGGTGGCATGAATCCGAATTTTATCGCCGGTGATATTATGCTGATCAAAGACCATATCAATTTCTTTCCCGGTAATCCGTTGATCGGCCCCAACGACGACAACTGGGGCGACCGTTTCCCCGACATGTACGAAGTTTACAATTGCGGCTACATCAAGCTGGCTAAAGAGGTCGCGATTAAGCAGAACCTCAGGCTGCAGGAAGGTGTCTATGTTGGCCTGACCGGTCCGTGCCTGGAAACCGCGGCCGAGTACCGGATGTTTCGCGGGTTTGGCGCCGACGCG
>DAOUUR010000241.1 GCA_030668045.1 bacterium | reverse complement strand
CGTCTTGACGACTTTCTTGCCTGTTATATTTTCACAACTGGTAATGATCATTTTTTCACCTCGCTGTAGCGATCACGTCGATAAGCAAAAATGCGTTCTCGGCCATATGAAACAAGTAGAATTATCAACCCGATCAAAACAGCACTGAGGCCGAGTTTCGGGAAAAGCGGTATCGATGGGTCGAACAGGAATTCGGCAACAAACGAATACGCTCCGAGGCAGAGCATGATGATCGCTCCGATAGAAAAGAAGACCCAGCCGAAACCTCGTTCCAACTTGCGATAGATTGATTGCCAGTAGCCCTCCCATACTTCGTCGGGCAAGTCTGCGTAGCGGGCCATGCCGGTAACCTCCTTAAGTTTGCGGAACTCTTCCAGTTCGGCCTGGAGTTCCGGATCGTCAACCAGTTCACTCTCAAAAACAAGCCGTTGCTCGTCGGTCAACTCGTTGTCGACATAACCGGTCAGGAGTTCGCGTTTTCTCTCATCCATCGTTTTGCCTCATTAGCTTAGCCAGCCTTTTGCGAGCATAGTACAGTCGGGACATCACCGTACCCCTCGGAATGTCGAGCATAGTTGCCATGTCGTCGTATGCCATCCCCCGGAAATGCTGAAGAGTGATAATCTCACGATCATCATACGAGAGTTTCAGCAAAGCCGTCTGGAGCAGTTCAACCGATTCTTTCTTCAGCAGGGCTTTTTCCGGGTTGGCCTCGTTGACAACCAGGTACGGAGCATCCTCAAGGGGTACCGACCGGTTGTCGCGACGTGACCGTTTCCGCAACCAGGTGCGACTGAGATTGGAAATAATTGTGTAGAACCACGGCAGGAAAGATTGGGATTCATCAAAAGTCCGCGCCGAGTTGTACACGCGCAGAAAAGCCTCCTGTGAGATATCGTGGGCATCATCCTTGTTGCCGACCAGTCCGAGAGCGGTGCGGAAAGCCATCTTCTTGTGGCGTTCAACCAATCGACCGAGAGCTTTTTTGTTGCCCGTTTTGATGCTCATAACGAGGGCGGCATCGCTTTCCATTCTGCCATTGTCCTTTCTATCTGGCATACCGGGCAATCCTGATAATATTCAAAGATTTCTGATGCCCCCATAATATTTGGGGCAGATGATGAATCAAGAAAAAAGGTGGTCGGAATCAAGCTTCTTCGGGCAGGGCGACCATCCGAGCCAGTTCGGTCTCGATCTCCGGTCCGGACAGCTTTTTGACGGTAATCTCCGAACGAGTGCCGACGGCACCTTTTTCTGCGGCGAAATGGTGATCAGCCAGTCGGCCGATCTGATGAAGGTGCGTAATCACCAAAACCTGAGACCCATCGGCCAGACTCTTTAGCTTGCGGGCTACAGCGATTGCCGTACGCCCGCCGATTCCGTCATCGACCTCGTCGAATACAAGCAATGATGCATTCAGGCTGTGATTTGCTTTCTCAGCCGACTTCAACGCCAGGAAAACTCTGGAGATTTCGCCCCCCGAAGCAGTCCGAACCAGCGACTTCAGCGGTTCACCCGGATTGGCCGAGAAAAGGATTCGACCATTCTCCAGACCGTGCTCCTGTGGCCGGAGAGCCCGACCGTCGACAATAACTCCCTGCGAGTCGTCTTCGGATAGAAACTCAAATTCAAAGCCGCCGTTTTCGATAGCCAGGTCAGCTAGTTCTTTCAGGATCAGTTTCCGCAACCGAGTTGCCGCCTTCCGGCGCTTGTGGGAAAGTTCGATGGCGTTCTCGGCGTACTTTCCGGACAGGTCCGCAAATTCGGATTCAAGCAGTTCGATGCGGCTGTCAACATCGGGGCGATCACCGAGCCGCTCGGTGATTTCGATCAGAGAGTGCAGGATAGCATCTTCGGAGCCGCCGTACTTTTTCTTAAGATTGTAGATTTCATCGAGGCGAAGATTGATCTGTTCGATCCGGTGGGGATCATCCTGAAGGCTGGAGCCGTATCGTTCAACAAGGGCACGCAATTCTTCGATCTCAAGTTGCAGACCGGCGGCGGTCTCCAAGGCGGGGGAGAGGGAGTTGTCTATGGCAGCCATCTTTTCCAACTCTCGCGAGGCCAACGAAAGCATCGTTGCCACCGACTGTTCTTCGGCAGCCAGAATGTCCTGCACCAACGATGACGACGCCATCAGGGCGCGGGCAGAATCGAGGACCTTTCTTTCGGCCTGCAGTTTCTCTTCTTCGCCCGGCACAATTTGCGACTTTTCGATTTCGTCTCTCTGGAAAAGGAGCAGTTCGCGTTCAGTTTTCAGTTGCTCCCGACGGTTGCGGAGGCGGCGGAGTTCATCACCCACCGACTTCCATTGTCGGAACATCTCGCCAACCGCCTCGGCCACACCGGCAAGCGAACCGAAGTTATCGAGAAAGCCGAGATGGTTATCTTCGTCGAGCAAGAGTTGACCCGAATGCTGGCCAAATATTTGAGCTAGTGGTGCAACCGATGCTCGCAGCTGAGTCAGATTGGCTGTGGCGTTGTTGATTCTGATCTTCGAGTTGCCCGACCGAAAAATCTCTCTGGCGATTCTAAGTGGCTTGCCACCGTTTTCAAAGGTGGCTGTTACTTTGCACGAATCGGCACCATGGCGGATCAGTTCCCGATCAGCACGACCACCGAGGGCCAGGGCCAGAGCGTTGACGACGACCGACTTCCCCGCCCCGGTCTCCCCAGTCAGTACCGACAGGCCCGGTTGGAAATCCAGACTGGCCTCTTTCAGGAGAGCGAAGTTTTCGATAGCAAGGCGGGTGAGCATCAGAGTCCGTACGTTTTCATTTCTTCGAGAATGCGGTTGGCTTTGTCCTGGTCACCATCGGACTCCGCCTGAGCCAGATCATTCTGCAACCGTTTACGAATCCGCTTTCTTTTCTCATTGAGAATCAAGTTGACCAGTCGCTGAGTTTCGCTGCTGACTTCCGCGGCGTCCCATTCTTTGTGCGCGACCTCGGTGACAAGTGAGATAAAACTATCATCGCGGCTCGAATCAATCAGCTTCCCGGCATCAATGCTGCCAGCGTCGCGATACTGTTGCACCAGAGCGGAGTAAAGGCGGGAGAGTTCCTTGGAGTCGAAGTCGTCCTGGGAAATAGTCTCGAAAATAGAGTCAATCGATCCGGGGTTGTTAAAGAGTATCGAGACAAATTCATACTCGACCGGATTGTATTTCTTTCGCGGTGGTGTTGCAGACGATGCAGACTCATCGCGCGTTGGTGCGCTTGTTCTCATCAACCCTTCATCGACACGCAGGGCATCTGCTGCCTCGGTCAAGAATAGACTGCGACGCGTCGGGTCGGCGATTTTTGCGCCGAGGGCAGCGAACTCTTTGACCAGTTTTTCTTTGCCGATAATGCCGGTCTTTTGCACGTCAACATCGCTGATACGAAACGGAATGAAGTCGAGAGCGTCGTGTTTCAATTCGTCGATCTTGTCGGGGCCGAACTTGTTGGCGATTGAATCGGGATCCTCACCTTCGGGCGTGACCATGACCTTTACCTCAAGACCGGCATCGTAGAGTGCGTCAACCGAACGAAGCGCCGCCTTTCTTCCTGCCGAATCAGCGTCAAAAAATAAATAGACATTCTCGGCGAATCGTGCCAGCAGGCGAGCCTGTTGCGCGGAGAAAGCCGTTCCCGACGAGGCCACCACGTTTTTTACGCCGATCTGCCATAGGGAAATGACATCGAAATATCCTTCGACAACAAACACGGAACGACTTTGTCGGATGTCGTCACGGGCGATGTTCAACCCATAGAGTACGTTCCCTTTGGTGTAGAGCAATGTCTCCGGCGAATTGATATACTTGGCCGGTTCGCCTTTCTTAAGAGTACGACCACCAAAGGCAATAGGCTTACTGCTCAGGCTGAGAATCGGAATCATCAGGCGTTGACGGAAACGATCGAAGTGCTTGTTGGTCTTTTCTGATAAGATCGCCAGTCCGGCGCGGTCAAGGTCATCGCCGGTGAGGTCTTTGGAAGCTGCTCGTCGGAGCAGACCATCCCAGTCTTCACCGGCGAGGCCGAGGCGGAAAGTTTCTATCGATTCATCGGAGATGCCGCGTTTCGTTTTCAGGTAATCGTTAAGTATTTTTCGATAGCGTGATGACAGGAGCGTCTCCTGGAAATATTCGATGGCAACGTGGTTGGCATAAGCAATACGATCAAGTACTTCGCGTTTGGCATCGTCGCGTCGTTCTTCGCGTATGACGATGTTTGCCTTTCGCGCCAGATACCTGACCGCCTCCACAAATGACATTTTTTCGTGTTCCATCAGGAAGGTGATGACGTTGCCGCCTTTGCCGCAGCCGAAGCAATGATACATCTGGCGGTCGGGGGAGATGGAAAACGATGGTGTCTTTTCGGTATGAAAAGGGCAGAGGGCAAGGAAACGTTTGCCGCGTTTTTTGAGGCGCAGGAATTCCCCGATCACCTGCGCGATATCGCTGGCCTGTCTTATCTGTTCGATTGTTTCCTGCGGTATCATCTCAATCCCTGAGTTTGGCGATCGTAACACCGGCGCCACCTTCGTTCCAGTCACCGAGCCTGAGCGACTCAACAGCCGGATGGTTTTTTAAATAGTCACTCAGCGTGTGTCTCAAAATACCCGTACCTTTGCCGTGAATGATATAGACCTGATGCAAACCGGCGATGAGGGCACGGTCGAGAAATTTATCCAGCGCTTCGATTGCTTCATCCACTGTCATCCCGCGCAGGTGAATCTCAGGAGATTCAAGTTGTTCGGCTTCGACATGACGCGTAACCTTCAAGACAGCACCCTTTT
>DAOUUR010000011.1 GCA_030668045.1 bacterium | reverse complement strand
CTTCGTCATTAATGCTTCTCGGTAATCAAAATGTACCTGGATATGAATTTGTAACAGTGGCTTACAAATACGCAAAACATAACATCCAGACTTACACCGTGGATTACATCGAATATTTTCATGACACGGACGGTAGCCGGTTGTTTAGCGTACCGTTGACGGATCAACTTAAGAGTACCGGGGAACACTTATTGAACGCTGCTGCGCACACGGAGTCTGACTACGATGCTAAAGCGTATGCTAATATGGGGAAAGCATTACTACAAATAGAGTTGCAGCTAAAACAGATTTGGGGGAAATGGAACGGTCGTTTTCTGGACATAGCAATGGAATGGAAGGAATATAAAGACCAAAAAGAAGACGACTCCACTGATTCAGCCGATTAACCATCAATAGGTCTTGTTTGGGAAGCTACCCGGTGTAAAAGCCGAGTGATTCAGAAAGATGAAAAAGTCCAAAAGAAGCCAGAATGATGCGTGGCAACATTGATCCTGATATACCAACTTTCATCTGGTGGTTTTTCATACTACTCTGCTTCATTGTTGCAACAATCTGGCATGAATGCTGAGGCAATTGTGTGTCTGGTAGTCATCTTTGGAAAAAATGAAACGTCAGGACAAGTGAGTGCTTAACAGAAAACAAAAGATCACACTGCTAGTCGGGCTATTCTTGATCACAGCGTCGTTCCTATTTCCCACTTGGGAGCAACGATTGCCCAAAGGGGGAGCCTCGGTCATACTGGAACAAACTGGTTATAGGTTTTTTCTCAACCCACCGGAATACAGCACTGGATATTCGGTCGACTACTTGAGGCTATACACTCAAATCTTTGTGCTTGTGTTGCTTACAGGGGGGGTTGTCTTACTCTTCCGAGACGAGAAGAAGTAGATGCAAGTCTGGCTGGCATCCTCTCTTAGAGAGCAAGCCAAGCTCTGCCTGCCTGATGGTCTGTCTAACAGTGCCTCTCGGTGGACCGCAGGTGCTTCCAGGCAGGGGTGGCGATCCACCAGAAACCGCTTGATTCCGATAGTAACCCAATCTATATTATTAAATAGCGACAAGTCGGCAAGAGGCTGATTAGTCGGCGGAAAACCGATTAGTCGGATAATCTCAGAAAAGAGAGGGATGAGATTTGAAGTACAAGGACACACTCGAAGGCGATATCGCGATATTCAAAATCGCCGGCAAGGTTCTAAACTACGAAGAGAGCTTTACACTCTTCCACGGACAGATCCATCAGTACATCAACCTCAATAAGAAACATATCATTATTGATCTGGGTAAGGTTGAGCTTATGGGATCGGTCGGTCTGGGGATGCTCATTTCGGCTCTTTCGACGGTGCAGAATGGCGGTGGTCGTCTCGTGCTGGCCAACATCACCAGAATTCAGAACCTCATTGCCATGACGCGGCTCAATTTGATTTTTGACAGCTATGACAGTCTCGAAGAAGCAGTAGCTTCGTTTGAAAACAAGTAGATTAGAAGGACACACAGATGAAATTTGACGACAAGTTAGACGGTGAAATTGTTGTATTCAAAATTTCCGGGAAAATAATGGGTGGCGAGGAGACGACGCTTTTTCACGGCCGGATTCATGAGTACATCACTCAGAACAAGAAGAACTTCATCATCGATATGCGCAAAGTTGATTGGATGAACTCAGTCGGTCTGGGCATGTTGATTTCTGCTCTGACGACGGTGAAGAATGCCGAGGGTCGCCTGGTCCTGGCTGATATTAGCAAAATCGAGTCAATTCTGACTATCACACGGCTCATTACGGTATTTGAGCATTTCGACACAGCCGAGGAGGCAATGAAAGCATTCTAAGGTTTGCCTGCTCTGATTTAAAAGCCCCTCCTGTCGGAGGGGCTTTTTTTGTTTGCCGGGGAGACTCTACTGTCGGGATGGCCGCAACTTTCTTAGCCGTTGTGTCAGGTCCTTGTCCAAGACTCACCCCAAGGAGTGAGGCAGCCGACCAATTTACGGTGGACATAAAGCCCGTCGCTACGCGGATAGAGTCATTGTCGAAACCTCGTCCCGGTGGGTGGCCCGATAGCTCAATCCGTTCACCGTTTTCTATGTTGGCGCCACTGGTAATTTCTACTATTATGACTCGAATGTTTATGAGTCGGTATCAAATTAGGAATGGGCCGCAACTTCGCGTCAGTTCTTCTTCAAGACGCAGTACCTGTTCCAGATTTAGTTTCAGAACATCGCGTCACGAAAGAAGCGAGGTGCCCACGTGGGACAAAAAATAGTACAAGTTGATTCGTTTGCATCTGAGCCGTTTAGGGGTAACCCGGCCGGTGTATGTATTCTGGGGGGAGCCGCCGATGAGCGTGGGATGCAAAAGGTCGCGCTTGAGATGAATCTGTCTGAGACAGCGTTTCTGTATCCTGCTGAGAACGGCTATAACCTTCGCTGGTTCACCCCCGCGGCGGAGGTGGAACTGTGTGGTCACGCTACGCTGGCGTCGGCCCATGTGCTCTGGGAAGAAGGCCACGTTGCGGCCGACCAGGAAATCAGTTTCAAGACTCTTAGTGGCGAGCTGATTGCCCGGAAAGATGGCCAGTGGATCGAGCTTGATTTTCCGGCCAACCCGGCTACGAGTTGTCCGGCTCCCGATGGTCTGGAAGATGCGCTTGGCGTGAAAATTGTTGCCGTCTGTAAAAGCCGGTATGATATCATAGTGGAAGTCGAATCGGATGAGATTGTCAGATCGCTCAAACCCGATATCGGTCGTCTCGGTGAACTGCCTGTTCGTGGAACGATTGTCACCAGTCGTAGCGACGGTCAACCGTACGATTTCATCTCTCGTTTTTTTGCACCGGCGGTTGGGGTTGCCGAAGACCCCGTGACCGGATCGGCACACACAGTGCTCGGCCCTTACTGGCAGGAGAAATTGGGCAAGAGCCAGTTTTTGGCGTACCAGGCCTCGGCTCGTGGCGGGGAAGTTCGGGTGCGAGTTGATGGTGACCGTGTTCTTCTCGGTGGTCGGGCCATAACTGTCCTCCGCGGCGAACTGGCTAACGAGGTTGGCTTGACCTGATATGTAGTTGTACTTTTGGATGAGTCATGCGTGTTATCCGGGAGAAGTGCTATGAGTGTTTTTCAAAACCAGTTTGTTTGCGCTGTAGGCAGAATCATCGTCGCCACCCTTCTTGGTATGCTGGGGCTGATAGCCATATCATCCGCAACCATGTATCTGCAGAATCAGCCTGATTCTTTCTTCTCAGACCAGTGGACAGTCGGTATCGCCGGTGAGCTGGCCATGCTGGTTTGCTCATTCCTGCTGATACTGCTTGTCAGCAGAGGGAGGATATCTCTTTACGGCTTCAAGGCGGCCCGAGATATGACGTGGGGACGAGTGGTCCTGCTGGGTTTGGGGCTTGGAGTTCTAATGAATGCCGTGATCCCACTCCTCGCCCTCGACAAACACCCATCCATGCAGGATTTCTCCTTTCTGCAGACGACTGTGATTATCTGGATATGTGCCAGCATTGCCGAGGAGGTTTTGGCGCGAGGGCTGGTGCAGAGCTTTCTGGCCCCCTTGCAAATACATGGAATAAGCGTGGCTGGCATTCGGATCAGCCTGCCGGTTCTTGTGGCGGCTCTGTTTTTCGGGCTGATGCACGCCGGCCTGCTGTCAATCGGCGTCTCCGGTTCGCTGGTGGCCCTTATTGTGGTATTTGCCTTCTTCGTGGGGTTAGTAGCCGGTTACTATCGCGAGAAAACAGGGAGCCTCATTCCTGCCATTGTCGTTCATGTCATGGCCAACGTCGGGGGAAGCGGCATCGACTATCTGTTGGAGTTATTCTGACCTCCACCGATGCTGCCCGACCCGACGCCGGACGAGTTACAGGCAGATCGATAATCCGCACTGTCTGGCGGCACTCAATTCTGCTTGATTTTAGGTTTTCAAAAAGTGTAATTAATCGCATAAGAATGCGATCCTAAACGCAGGAGATAGTCGGATGATTAACAAGATTGAGAAACTGCTGGGCGACGATAAGAATCTGTTGACCCACAAGTGCAAGACCATTGACAAGTCGGCGCTTCACCTACCCGGACCAAATTTCATCGATGAAGCTTTCGGTCTTTCCGACCGGGCGCCGGCCGTGCTTCGTAATTTTAATTGGCTGTTTAACAGCGGACGGCTGGCCGGTTCGGGATATATGTCGATTCTGCCGGTCGATCAAGGCATTGAACATTCCGGTGGCGCATCGTTTGCCCCCAACCCGATCTACTTTGATCCGGAAAAGATTGTCGAGTTGGCAATTGAGGGTGGTTGTAACGGTGTGACTTCAACCTTCGGTGTGCTCGGTTCGATCTGCCGGAAATTTGCCCACAAAATTCCAATGTTTCTGAAACTGAATCACAACGAACTACTGACCTACCCCAACACATTTGATCAGGTGATGTTTGCGCAGGTCAAGGATGCGTTCAACATGGGTGCGGTTGGTGTCGGGGCAACAATCTATTTCGGTTCCGATACTGCTATGCGGCAGTTGCAGGAAGTTACCGATGCGTTCTCCTATGCCCACGAACTGGGGTTGTTCACGGTCCTCTGGTGTTATCTTCGCAACAGCGATTTCAAAACCGACAAAGACTATCACACCGCTGCCGACTTAACCGGCCAGGCCAATCATCTCGGTGTCACCATAGAAGCCGACCTGATCAAGCAGAAGCAGGCGGAGAACAACGGCGGATACAACGCTCTAAAATTTGGCAAGACGCACCCGAAAGTTTACGATGACCTGACGACCGACCATCCGATCGACCTAACCCGTTATCAAGTTGCTAACTGCTACATGGGTCGAATCCCGATGATCAATTCGGGTGGAGCCTCGGGTGGCGATTCCGACACGGCTCAGGCTGTCCGCACGGCTGTGATCAACAAGCGGGCAGGTGGCGCCGGTATGATTTCCGGTCGAAAAGCATTCCAAAGACCGATGAAGGATGGAATCGAACTACTTCATGCTATTCAGGATATCTACCTCTGCAAAGAGGTTACAATCGCCTGAGCACCAAACATTCTTGCACACTGTGAAGGGCAGGCAGGCTTGCCTGCCCTTTTTGTTTGCCGTCATCTTGCACGGAGGAGTTGAGAGGACTGACCGACATGGCCCACAGAATTCTGACTAATCTGGCGTGCGTATGTGTTCTCGGCATCTTGTGCATATCAGAGATACACGCGGCGACCGCATCGGAGATCATCGCGGCGTACGACCAGATGGAAGAACCAGAGATGGACGAGACCGCCATCTACCGGATCGACAGTCTCACCATCGAACACCACAGCCTGAACCTGGTAATTGAAGAGGGGGAGTTCTGTTTCTTCAAACCGATTGTGCTCGATGGTGACACGGTGCGATGGGGCGGGTTTTTCAGGGGGATGGGGTGGTTTCAGTTTGAACCGCCGGTTCAGATGGAAAAAGATCAATTACAGCGGTGGTTCAAGTCGGACTCGCTTAACAGGTACTTCAAGGAGGCGTTGCTGCTTTTTGATTCGCGTACCGTTGAGCAGATAGTTTCCCATGGCGTTCCGGTCAGTGATGTTGATATGGGGAAATTCGGCCACGCCAATCGTCATATGGATGCTTTTACGAAAGTGCAGATATTCCAATCGGACGATACCAGCTATCCGCTAGCCAAAGCGATCAGGAATATCCTTTTTCCGCTCGACAAACCGTTCCTGCTGACCAGCCTTCATCTGGATAGCAGGAAGCGGGTGCTGTATATGTTTGATCAATATGATCGAGAGGAAGTTTCGTTCAAACGACACCACTGGGCCCCGGGTGAGAACTATCTGGAATTGATCAACAGCTATTCGATATATCTTGATGATTCCTACGACATGATCAATGGGATCAGGCGCGAAGCTATCAGCGTGAAGCATTACAATATCGAAGCCGAAATTGATCGGTCTGGAGATTTCACTGCCAGGGCGGAGATGACACTTAAAGCGCTGTTGGAAAATACTCAGCTGATCAGGTTCAAGCTTGACCCTGAGCTAACGATTGATAGTGTGGCGGGAACCCCTGGAGGCGCTTATGGCATATTGACCGCCAAGAAGCATGGGTACAGACCATGGGATCGATACCTGATCTTGAATCAACCACTGGCTGCCGGAGATAGTGCCTCGCTGACCTTCTTCTGCAGTGGCGAACTTATTGAACAGGCTGCGGGGGAGTTTTTTGTCGATGCCGGAGCCTCATGGTACCCTCGGCATGGGTTCAGACAATTGGCTACCTTTGATATCAGCTATAAGACTCCCGAAGATTACTCCTTCGTGTCCACTGGCGAACTGCAGGAGAGCGAAAAGATCGGGCGCGTGTTGCATACTCGCTGGGTCGTAAAGCAACCGGCCGCCAACGTCTCTTTCAATATCGGTGGATTCAAGAAGTTTGATTTTGTCGAAGACGACGCGCCTCCGGTCGAAGTATATTTTTCCAAATCACTCCATAAGAAGATTGCTTGCAGCCTGAAGGTGTCGATGGAACATACCGGCCGCCATATGGAACGGCAGGTTGCCGACGATGTGATCAACAGCCTCAGGTTGTTTAGCCATCGTTTTGGTGAGTATCCGGGTAAAAAACTTGTCGTTACTGAAGTGCTGGCATCGCACGGTGAGGCTTTTCCGGGATTTCTTCATCTTGGAGTCAAGACTTGGATCAATACCGATGCGTGGGGAGAGGACAGACTATTCCGAGCGCACGAAGTAGCGCATCAGTGGTGGGGGGTGGGAGTCGGGTATGATTCGTATCATGACAAGTGGCTTAGCGAAGGGTTTGCCGAATACTCGGCGCTGATTTATTATCAGGCAGTTGCGGATAATGATAAGTTTCTGGACAGACTTAAGGATATTCGCAAGGAGATATTTTCTAATCGGAAATCGATTTTTGGAAGCGGTGCCGAGGCGGGTCCGATCGCGCTCGGCCACCGGACATCAAGCACTAAAACCAGAGGGGACTTCAGCCTGATAATTTACAAGAAGGGCGCTTTTGTCCTTCACATGCTGCGGAACATGTTGATCGATCTGCAGAATTTCAACGAAGACCGTTTCTTCGCCATGATGAAGGAGTACTATCAGAAGTTTCGAGGTGGCCGTGCGACGACCAAAGCATTCCGTAAGCTGACTGAGAAGTATGTTGGGATTGATATGGGCTGGTTTTTCGATCAGTGGGTCTACGGTAACGATCTACCCACCTACCGGTTTACGTATAAAATGAGTATGGGTAGCGACGGTAAGTGGTTATCACAATGCAACATCAAGACTGAGAACGTACCTGATAGTTTCAAGATGTACGTTCCGCTCGAAATTGAATTTGAAAACGAACGCCGTGCGTATTTCCGACTACTGGTTGACAAAACTGATTTTGATTTCAGCCTGCCGGCACTTGAAAATGAGCCAAAGAAACTCAGGCTGAATCCATTTGAGTCGGTCCTGGCCGATGTGAAACAATAGAAAGCTGAAAATCGAGAGAATCTGCGTGATAAGTGCATTTATAACTTGACACCGGAAACTTCGTGTGTTATCATGTGCATGGTTGAGAGTAACCCCCGTAGGGGAGGTTCTCTTTACCAGCCGAGATATTTCCCGGCACTGTGACAATTTGGACGAGGACTTGGGTAATTACAGGAGGAGTGAGTGAACGATTGTTCATGTTTGTTTCACCCCACATTCGACACCAGACTTAAGGCGAGTAACTACGTCGGTTCTTTGCGTTTTTCCAGCAGAGTTTCCCATGTGTTTGATGAGCGTTCGCCCCTCGGCGGTATCTTGGACCCATCTTGTCGGGTTCGAGAGTAGAGCTGAGTAGCTTTTGCTACTTGTCTGATCGCACCACAGTTCTTGACAGCAAAATTGTACCAGCCGGAATCGGCTAAACAGGAAGATAGGTATTGCCCTTTGTAATACGTCGGGTTCCTATCCTATCATCTAACGGCTGGAAGGTTCAGCGCCACCATTTTGGGTCCTGGTGTGATATCTGGACTAACGCCCGACAAAGAGACCCCCTGCTTTCTGCAGGGGGTTTCGATATTATCTTCCAAGATTGAGGGGAGTGTCATTTGCGGAGAGCTACGACTGTCGCTCCCCATCCGCCACCAGAACCACTCTCGTGCCGAAACGATATTACGCTGGGATGTTTCTCAAGTGCCGAGTGGACGATCCGCCGCTGAACGCCAACCCCTTTTCCGTGAACAATGCGAATGGTCAGGATATTCCGGCTCAGACATTCGCCGATAAATTCGCAGACTACTTCTTTGGTTTCGCTCGGTGAGAACTGGTGGAGGTCGAGAGTGCCATCAATTGGGTACTCAATCGGTTGATCGTCATGGTCGGTCACTGCATCAGGCTCCGCTAATCATCAGATAGCCCGGTCCTTGAGCGAAGCGGGTGGTTGGCCACGTGGCGCGGGCACGAAAAGAGTGACTTGTCATTGGCATAGCACTAAAATATGGTTGTTTTGATTATTGGGCCAGCCTATAATTGGTGCCAGCAATGTGAGGAGGCAACCCCCCATTTCTCGTTGACTGAGGCCGCCGGGGGCCGTTAATTACATAAAATTCGAACCTAAAACCCCTTCGGTGAGAGACGAGACCAATATGTCTGCAACTTCATCTACTGCCACGATAGAAGAAAAAGAGGGCATGCTCACGACTCTGCTGTCGATGAACCGTCCGTTCTGGATGGTCAACATAATGGAGATGTTTGAGCGTCTGGCCTACTACGGCGTTCGAGTGGTTATCCCCATTTACATCGCTCAGGCTGACGAGATCGGCGGACTGCATTTTAGCCAGACCGACAAAGGACTCATATTCCTCATGTGGGCGCTGTTTCAATCGCTTACACCGATGATATCCGGTGGATTTGCCGACCGCTACGGGTACAAAAAGACGATCGCGGTCTCTATTGCGATCAAGATTGTCGGTTACGTAATGATGGCTACCCAGCGCGAGTTCTGGCCATTCCTGATCGGCTGCTGTGTGCTGGCGCTCGGGACTGCTATTTTCAAGCCGGGTGTTCAGGGGACGATGTGCCAGAGTCTTACGAAGAAAAACTCATCGGTCGGATGGGGAATGTTCTATATGCTGGTCAATGTCGGCGGTTTTCTCGGCCCACCGCTGGCGCACTACTTGTATGGCATTTCGTGGCCAGCAGTATTCTATGGTTGCGCTGTGATTGTGTCGCTCAATTTTCTGATGCTATTTACATACAAGGACCCGGCTGCCGGTGGCGTACAGATTGGCAATCCGCTCCGCGTACTGTTGGTTACTATCAAGAAGATATTCAACCTTAGGTTGATGGTTTTCATCTTCATCATGTCCGGGTTCTGGCTGATGTTTATGCAGCTTTTTGACATGTTGCCCAATTTCATCGTTGACTGGGTAGACAGTTCTCAAATGGTTAAAGACCTGGGTCTTCCCGACTGGATGTTACAGGCCAACTCAAAGCGCGGACCACAGATTACTCAGGAATGGTTAATCAACGCCAACGCGGGGTTGATTATTCTGGCAGTTGTAGTCGTTTCCTGGATGGTCGCCCGGATGAGAAGAGTGATGTCAATATTTATCGGCATCTTGATTGGTTCGGTAGGGCTCATCCTTGCCGGATTCACAACGTCCGGTTACTTCTGCCTGATAGGGATATTGGTATTCTCCGTCGGTGAGATGTTATCTTCTCCAAAAATGAATGAGTACCTCGGCGTCATCGCCCCGGAGGGTGAGAAAGGTCTCTATATGGGGTATGCCAACATCCCGCAGGGGATCGGCTGGGGGGTTGGGTCCGTTTTTGCCGGGCATGTCTATGACACAGCGGGCGACAAGGCTAATCTTGCTATAGATTACCTTGCCACGAATTATAATGTGACCGACGTTGCTCGTCCCGAGGCGATGAACAAACTGGTAGAACTTGCCGGTACCGATCACAGTCAGGTTACTAACATGCTCTGGACAGCGTACCAACCGTATGAACTATGGTATCAGTTTGCCGCAATCGGGATTGGCTCGGCAGTGGCGATGCTGTTCTACGCCAAATGGGTAAAAAAATATGAAGCCCCGGACATCTAACACACGCAGTGCGTGTTTTAGGAGCTGGCGAGCCCGTGCGTTTTTAGGTGATGCTAACGAACTAATTGAGAGGATAAGATTATGGCAGCAACGAGCAAGATTCTCCCCGCGCCGCAATGGGATCTGGATTCGATTTTCCCCGGCGGCAGCAAATCGGTAGAGTTCAAGAAGCATCGTGAGAAGGTCAAGAACGATCTGGTAACAACAAAAGCGATGCTGGACAAATTGCCGACCAATCTGGAGGATGACAATATTCAGCAGTGGGCTGATTTTATCCTGAAATGGCAGTCGCTCTGTGAAGATGCCGAGTTGATTGTTTCGTTCTCCGGATGTCTGGCCTCGGCTGATGTCAGCGACAGCGAGGCCGATGCGATCTACTCGGAAGGTTATGTTTACTACTCGCAGTGGCAAAAACAGGGCACGCAGTTTGAAGCTCTGGCCATGAAACAGAGCGATGCGATGTGGGAGAAGTTGGTCGCACATCCCGATCTGGCGCCGGTCCGGTTCTATCTTGACGAGACGCGCCAAATTGCCAGAAGTAAAATGCCGGTGGAGCAGGAATCGCTCGCCCTTGACCTGGCGGTGAATGGCTTTCATGCCTGGAATCAGATATATGACAAGATGGCCGGTGAGCTGAGAGTTGATTTCCAACAGGATGGCAAGACCGAGACCATTTCGATGGGACAGTTGGCCACAAAATTCTCCGACCCCGACCGCAAGGTCCGCCATCAGGCGTTTGAGAAGATGACCGAAGGATGGAATTCCCGCGCCGATCTGTCGGCAATGATGCTCAATGCGATTGGCGGGTTCCGGTTATCTCTCTATGAAAACCGCAAATGGGATTCGATTATGCATGCCCCGCTGGTAGCTTCCCGGATGCAGCAGAAGACGCTCGATACGATGTGGAAAGTGATTGCCCGCGAGACGTCACGACTCAAACCGTATATCGAAGCCAAGAAGAAGCTTCTGGGGATCGACAAGTACAAGTGGTACGATGAATTCGCACCGGTTGGCGCAGCCGACAAGCTCTACGCGTTTGACGATGCCGGTGATTTCATTGTTGAACAGTCACGAGCGTTCTCGCCGCACCTGGCCGACTTCTGCCGCATGGCGTTGGATAAACGCTGGATCGAAGCTGAGGACCGTGCCGGTAAGCGGGGCGGTGGTTTCTGCTCCGGCATGGGAGCGTTCCGGCAGAGTCGTATCTTCATGACCTATGCGGGAACGTATGAAAACCTGTTGACCCTGGCACACGAGCTGGGTCACGCCTATCACAGTCACGTTCTGAAAGATCGACCATACTTTGCGACCGATTATCCCATGAACCTTGCGGAGACAGCCTCGATTTTCTCCGAGTCGCTGGTGACCGATGCTGCTCTTGGTGCATGCAACGATCCGGGCGAGAAACTGATGCTTCTTGAGCAGAAGATTCAAGGGGTCTACGTGATGTTCTGCGATCTGCACAGTCGCTACCTCTTTGAACAGAAATTTTATGCTGAGCGTAAAAATGGCGTGGTTGGTAAGGACCATCTTTCAGAGTTAATGATCGCGGCCCAGAAAGAAGCGTTTGGTGATCTTCTGGATGAATCAGGTTATCATCCGCTTTTCTGGTGTTCGAAACTCCACTTCTATCTGACCGAACAACCGTTCTACAATTTCCCGTACACTTTTGGCTTCCTCTTCTCAGGTGGCGTCTATGATCGGGCAAAGAAAGAAGGATCGACGTTTGCGGAGAAGTATCAAGCTTTGCTGGCCGATACCGGCAGTATGTCAACCGAAGAGTTGGCCAGGAAGCATCTCAATGTTGACCTTACCGAGGAGAAGTTCTGGGTTGATGCGGTCAATTTGGCGCTGGCCGATGTTGACGAATTTGTCAGGCTGGCGGAGCAGGCATAGCGGCGGCAGAGACGAATGCTATGACCGAGTCGGCACCGTCGTCTGAGAGAACACTTTGGAAGGATGTCGTAAACCGCAACTTTGTGGTTCGTATCGCTGAGGCGATAGCGCGTTTTGATAAATCATTCGAGCGGGACCGATTTGTCAAGACAACTATCGCCGGTGACTTTTCAGGGAAAGAACTCAAGGAAAAAATCGAGCACATAGCGGCAGCATTGAAATCGTTTCTGCCGTCCAATTACAAACGTGCAACAACAATTGTGGTCAAGGCAGCGCCGCTGCTGGGCGAGTTTGAAAACTGGGTGCTGACCGATTATGTCCGCCTGTTTGGGCAGGACGATTTCGATCATTCGATGCAGGCACTGAAGGACCTTACCCGGTACGGAACTTCGGAGTTTGCCATTCGACCGTTCGTGGTCGATCATACCGATCAAGCGCTTGAACTCTTCGCCGTGTGGGTTGCCGACCCCAATGAGCATGTCCGCCGTCTGGCGGCCGAGGCTACTCGCCCCCGTGGTGTCTGGGTGGCATATGTGCCGTCGTTCATTGATGACCCAAGACCGGTGCTGGATATTCTCGAAGAGTTGAAAGCTGACCGGTCGCTCTATGTGCGCAAGGCGGTGGCCAACAACCTGAACGATATTTCAAAAGACCACCCTGATCTGGTTGTCCGTACAGCGAAACGCTGGAAAAAAGATAGCAACAAGCTGACCGACTGGATTATCAAGCACGGTTGTCGTTCGTTGATAAAGAAGGGCGACCGCAAGGCGATGGCTCTTTTCGGGTTTGTATCTTCGCCGAAACTTGAAGTTGCTGCCTTCAAGGTGTCACCGGCACGCCTGAAGATTGGTGCCGATGTGACGATGACGGTTCGACTGAAATCGCTGGCGGCACGGTCGCAGAAACTGGTGATTGATTATCGTGTGTACTATCTCAGACCATCGGGGAAAACGTCGACCAAGGTTTTCAAGTGGAGCGTCAAGCAACTGGCTCCGGGTGAGACTCTTGACCTGAAACGCAACCATTCGTTTCTCCAGCGCAACACACGCACACACTATCCGGGTCGGCACCGGATGGAGTTGATTATCAACGGGCGTGTTTTTGGCGACGCGGGTGTGCATCTTCGGAAATGATACGGTCCCTCCGGAGGTTCAACTAATAGTGCAATTCTCGCGCGTCGCATTCCCTGCTATTCTTCACCGAATACTAAAGCCCGGAATTTGTAGAGTTGGGCATCATGGTTCTTGTACGCATCGACGGGCAGCCTGGCCTTGCGGCAGGTTTGCTCCAGAAA
This sequence comes from bacterium, assembly GCA_030668045.1. Classification (GTDB taxonomy): domain Bacteria; phylum Zixibacteria; class MSB-5A5; order GN15; family FEB-12; genus DAOUUR01. The sequence goes on along the minus strand of DAOUUR010000011.1, from coordinate 2,071 downwards.
CTCGGTGCGAGTCCAGCCGTATTCGGTAGCTACCTGCGGTAAGAGTAACCCGCGGCTGCGACCCAGAAATATCATCAAGCCATCGCGCCCAACTTTGATCTCATCAAGAGACTTCACCTCTTGTAGCGGTGTCAGCACAGAAATCTCAATATCGAGTCTATCCAATTCGTCGCGAGTGACCGGCGGGAATCGCGGATCGGACACGGCTGCCTGCACGGCACAATGCGAGACTGTTTCGTTAAGCGGCATCCTCGCTTCAGTGTAACCGATACATCCCCGCAACCGACCATTCGAATTAAGGGTGACGAACGCCGCACCCGGTTCTTTCAGAAGACCGGAAACATCAAAGGTGGGCGCCTTGCCATGGTCCAGATAGCCTTCAATTGACTGGCGTGCGATCTCAAGGAGGCGAGTTCTTGCTTCATGTGACAACTCGTACGGGGGAACATTGTCAGCGCTGCTTGATTGCGATTTCTTCTCCGCTTCGTTAGCCTTATAGACAGCAGCAGCAACATAGGAGACAACGCTTGATTTATCACCGGTGATGTCACCAGAATCACCGTACTTGAGAATCTTGATGCGATCTGCGCCTTTGGCCTTCGCCGCTTTAAGCACAGCCAGCAGGGCACCATGACCACACGCTTCAACACGTTTGTTGGTCAGATAAGTTTCCAGACGGTCAAGATCGAATTTCTTCAGACAATCAATACCGAGTGAATCAAGCGGCCATCCTTCCCGGGCCGATTTGTAATGCTGCCAGTCGGTGGAGGCAATCATCAGGGTCCGGTTATCAAACTTGATTGCGCCGAGTGCATCGGAGAGCGTTTTTACAGCCGCAGCATCCTGGTAACCGATGAGGGTTGGAACGATGACAGCATCGGGCAGCACCATCTGAATATACGGCAACTGAACCTCAAGTGAATGTTCCCGAGAGTGCGCCTGCGGAAGCACTTGAATGCGATCACTGTGAGCGATCAATTTATTGCAGAGATCGGCGTCACAGGCGACCGCTCCAAGTGGAGTTTTCCACATGACTTTCGGTCCATACACCGATATACCCTCAAAGCCAAACCGATGCGCTCCGCCGCACAGTATCAACTTGTCAAACGTCGTTTCGCGAAGCAGGGCGTAGCTGTGGGCGGCGATCTGGCCGGAGTATACCAATCCGGCATGGGGAACGATTAGCGCGATCAGTTGCCCATCGATGGCATCGGGCTGGCCAACATTTTCCAAATGTTCCTGAACCATCGTGGCGAGAGTATTGCTGTCTCCGGGATAGAATGTTCCTGCGACGGCTGGTTGGCGGGTGATGATCTCACCAGAGTTGCCCAGGCACCCAAGGCTGAGCAGCAGTATGACAAGTATTCCAATAGTTTTGTACATAGTATATGAGCCTTTCCGCAGCTGAAATTCCAAGCGGAAGTCCGGCAGCAAAATATCTGTCGTTTTTATTATCTTTCCGTTATAATCAGTATATGAGTAAGGTAGTGGTCGTCAAGTCTCAAGACCGCGAGTTTCGGCAACTTCTCACGCGGGCAGAGTACAATCTTTTTCTGACAGCCGGACTACGGGCCTTAACCGGGGAGCCAAATGCGGCCACAGCCCTGCGAAAACTGCTGCCGCCGGGTGTTGTGGGGATGAAAACCAATTGTCTGGCCGGCAAAGCCAACTCAACACCAGTCGCTCTGACCGAAGCGCTTGCTGCCATGTTGATCAAGGCCGACCGTGATGCCAACGATATCGTCATCTGGGAACGTACCAGCCGGGAACTGGCCAATGCCGGGTACGAACTGAACGCGGCCTCATCGGCAATGCGATGCCTCGGAACCGATACCAACGGTGTCGGTTACAGCGATCAATTCTACTCGTACGGTGAAGTAAACTCGTTGGTCAGTTGCATCTTGACGCGATTGGTAGATTCCAATATCAACTTACCGGTCCTGAAAGATCATTCGATTGCCGGTCTTTCGGCGGGCTTGAAAAACATGTATGGTGCAATTCATAACCCGAACAAATACCACGCCGACAATTGCAATCCGTTCTGTGCTCATGTGGCCAATCTGGCACCGAT
>DAOUUR010000438.1 GCA_030668045.1 bacterium | reverse complement strand
CGGCGGCGGTGAGCGCCCATGTGAAGCAGGTCGCAATCAGTGCCTGCACGACCGGATTTAATTGTACGAACCATTCAGGCATCAATACTCGACTCCAATTTGGTCGGTGATGTGAGGGAATGATTCATTGTCATTAGAACTCTTCAATGTGTATCTGCCCGGGCGCTCTTCGGGCATGTTTAAGAAACCCCTGTCCCTGAAGAATCTCGACCATAGCATCAATCATCAGAGGGTTGCCACACAAGAAAACATGTGTATTCTGTGCATTCGGATTGATTCCCCAGGCGTCTTGAATAACGTTCTCGGTCCACAGGCTCTGTACAAATCCTTCGTGCCCATTCCACGGGATCGGCTCTTCATGCGCATGGCTGATGATCGGCATGTAGTCGAATTCCTTGCTCATCAGGCTCAGAGCCTTCAGTTCGTCGTGATAGCCCAGGTCGCGCGAATGACAGGCGCCATGCACCACAGCAAACCGTCGCTTCAACCCTTGAGTAAGCTCGGTTCGGATCATACTCATATAGGGGGCTACTCCGGTACCGGTGGCAAACAGGGCAACGTTGAATTCCTCGGAAACATTAGAGAGTGTAAACATGCCCTTGAATTTCGGCGATACAAACAGTCGGTCACCGTCCTTAAGCGCGAACAACCGTGGTGAAAGGGAACCGGTCCGATCCAGACCGATATAGTATTCAAGATACTCACTAGCCATTGACGATGATGCCACCGAATAGGCACGCTTGATCATTCGCGTCGAGTCAGCGAGTGGGTGACTTTCCTCTTCTGAAATCTCGTGTCTGGGTGCAGTTGCCGGTAACCCCAGAGCGCTGTATTGACCGGGCGTGAAGTCCGGTAGTTCCCAGCCGTCCGGAACGACCCTGAGCTTAATCAGCGAGGGGGTAACTTCAATTCTCTGAGCAACTATTGCATTCAATTCGATCTCAGCCATTATGCTGAATCTCCTTCTATCAACATCTTCGGAACATCTCTTCAGCGGTCACCACTTGGAAAATATCAACTGACTTAACTCCCGATCAACTTGGAACAACCCTGCAATGGAGTTACGTAGCATTTTCCGACTGCTGCGCAACTCCGCTTGCCGTGGTTTAGTTATCCCTTCCACATGCCGTGGAGGTTGCAATACTCGCGAGCGCTGACATTTTCGGAATCAATCATGAACACCGCCTCGGGTGTGTCGCCGGGATTCAGGAACTGGCGATACACTTTGCCATCGGCCAGCAACTCGATCCACTCGATGTAGTGCTTGTCCTCCATCGGATGAGCAACGTCACCGACCTTCACTTTGTAACCACCGTCAATTTTCTCAATGACCGGCACATGCTTCTCTGTCGCCGCGTCGGTCTCGCCCTCTTTCAAGAGCTTCATATCCTGGCCGCAGCAGACCAATGTGCCACCAGCAGCATGAACGACTTCGACAATATTGCCGCACTTCTCGCATCTGTAAACCTGAGATTTTACAGTAGCCATTTCATATCTCCTTTGTTTCTCATCTCTTTTCCAACCCCGGCATGTAGAGCCCGGGATCGTTGTTACTAATATTCCAGGTTAAACTCTTGGAAATCAAAGAACGTACCGGTCCGGTTAAGATAGTCCAGTTCCGCTTGGACAATCGCTTCGTGCCCCTCCTCAATCTCCAAAAACGGCTGGAACAGGGCGCTATTCTCACCCATTTCCGCAACCATCTTTCGATAGAAGTCCGAGGTCTCCTGCTCAAGCCGCAGAGCTTTCCGCAGCATCTCCAGCTCGGTGCCATAGTCCCGCTCCAAGAGGTGATCGTCCAACCTCTTGACACCTTCCTCGATAACGTCGCGGGCCGGAACGATAGTCTTCAGTTTCAAGCACGATACTTTTCCCGTTTCCCGCCATTCGACAAGACGCGCGTTCAAATAGTCCAGATGACCCTGTTCTTCATCGCCGAGTGTTTTGAATACTCGGCGACCGGTCTCGTCGGCTATGTTGTCAATATTGTCAAGATACACATCGCGAACTTTGGTTTCGTAGTCTATGGCTGTTTTGATTGCTTCTTCAAGAGTCATTTCATTCTCCATAACAGTTTTGCCACACTCCTATTCTCTGAAACTGTTGCCCACTGGTTGATGCTACTCGGGTTGCCACACTTTCCAGACTTTTCCAACCAGATCCGGCCCGGGTTTCAACGTTTTCTTGCCCGGTTCCCAGCCAGCCGGACACGCCTCAGCACCTTTTGTCTTTCTAACATGCTGGAAAGCGTGCACCTGGCGTATTGTTTCTTCGATCTTGCGTCCAACTGGAGGCGTCATGACCTCCATTGCCTGAACCACACCGTCAGGATCGATTATGAAACGCCCTCGAATATTAATGCCGTTCCCTTCGTCATAGACACCGTAAACTTTGCCGAGATTACCCGCACTATCAGAAATCATGGGCCAGGGAATACCATCCTTAGTCATTTTGGAAAGCTCTTCCTCTTCCCAAATCTTATGCACGAATGTGCTGTCAGTTGAAACCGATAGAACTTCAACACCTAGTTTGTTGAGTTCATCAACTTTGCCGGCGACCGCCGACAGTTCTGTCGGTCAGACGAAAGTGAAATCACCCGGATAGAAGCACAGTAGTACCCACTTCCCTGAGTAATCAGACAGCTTTATGTTCACGAATTTCCCTTTGTTATACGCGGGAGCTTCAAAATCGGGGGCTTTTCCACCCACTCTAACCGTAACCATACTCTTTCCTCCTGTTCTTGGATCG
>DAOUUR010000012.1 GCA_030668045.1 bacterium | reverse complement strand
GAGGTACTCTCCGCTGTGCCTTCAATAATAAGCCTGACCATATTGCCGTGCCGCTGCGTTTCTACACCGCCCTGGACACCGGGCAAATCAAGTTCGTGCCGTGCTACTACGGTGGCGATTGGAGCAGTGTCGACGAGGCCTATCGCTCCCGACATCCCGCTCCCGTTGGTTGGCGTCCCCCCGCCAGGTTGGTTTACCCACAGCGCGAAAACTGCCACCCCGGCGGCCAGACCGGCGGCGAACGGATAGGCGATTCGCGGTGTAACCATAGCTTTTATAGATTCCACGATGCTTCGGGATGGTGTGTGTGTCCGCACCTCTGCCGTGTGGCCGATCTCTCTGATTATCCGACTCTTCATATCCGATGGGGGATCAAATTCCGGAGCCTTCCCGAGAGTGCGAGCCATCTGCTCCAGTTCCTGCCGGTATTCGTTTGCTTCGGAGTTACCGGTCAGAAACTCATCGAGCGACTGTTCCTCGTCGGGGGAGAGGTCGCCATCAAAGCTCCGGTTGATAATCTCAATCCACTTCTGCTCAATCATTGGGGGTCACCCCTCTCTTTTTCAGAATATCGCAGAGTAGCCGTCGGGCAGAGAATAGTCGGGACTTCACCGTTTTTTCCGGTATGCCGAGGACAAAGCTCATTTCTTGATACGACAAGTCCGCAAAATGCCGAAAGACGATAGCCAGCCGATGATCCAGTGGTAGGTCTATCAGGGCGGCATCAATCTGGCCACTTTTTTCCCGATCAAGAATCATCTGTTCCGGGGTTGTGGCGACGCTTGCACTCATCGGTCTCAGTCCTTCCTGTTTCTTCCTCTGTTTCAGCCAGTTCAGCGATTCATTGACCGCCATGCGATAAATCCAGCTAAAGAACTTGTACTGAGAGTCGAAACTTGAAAGCTTCTGATACGCTTTCACAAAGACTGTCTGAGTCACGTCCGAGGCTTCGTCATAGTCGCCAACGATCTTCTTTACGGCGTTGAAAATCGGTTTCTGGTACCGATCAATAAGGCGACCGTAGGCCTCGGTTTTTCCATCCAGGCAATCCCGGATCAGCTTCAACTCGCTCTGTTCAGCCATAAATACAAGTCATAGGTGTAGAAGTTGGTAAGAATTGAGCCTGCGCCGCATTTCGTACGGTCGCTAATGAACTCCTCCCGAAACAGTATTGAACCGTTGAAGTTCTGTGCAAATATACCCGAACTGCGAAAGAGCCGGGTTCATGACCGCAGCGTCAGCAAGGCTGGCAATTGTGGAGGCGGTTATGGTCCGGTTGGATATGGGTTCGCTTTTCGGAACATCGCATGATAGCCGATGTTACATAGTAGATCAAGCGATTTGTGGAGCTACTCAGGTGGATGTTATGTTGTTGTTATTCAATAACAAAGACCTTGTCCAGGCCAGCATACCCAAAGACATCCCGAATGTGTTTGCTGAGATTGACCAGCTTGAGACTCTGTCCCGAATCGTTGAGTCGCTTCAGAACGGCCAGCAGTTCGCCAATACCGGCGCTGGAAATGTATTCAAGATCGGCAAAATCGATCACTGCCGAGGTCGTGATTTTCTCCAGAGCGGCTACGGCTGCGGGTACCTGAGAAGCATCCAATCTCCCCGAAAGATAAGTAGTGTTATTCTCGCCGGTTCTCGCTTCAAACATGACTATTTCTCCAAGTGCTTTCTCATTGTAATCGTGCTTGTTCGATCAATGTAGCTGTATTCGATTTCGTCCATTGCCTCTTGGACCAGATGGAGTCCCAGGCCGCCCGGTTTTCGCTCACTGAGTGGAAGCGCGGTGTCGACCGCAGCGACTTTGGTAATGTCAAACCGGTCAACATCATGATCGCACAGCTTGACAGTCAGGACGGTGTTTTCGCATTCAAGTTCGATATCAATGTCGTTGTTGCTGCGGTTGTACTTGACCAGATTGGTGAAGATCTCTTCGACGGCAAGATCGACCGAATAGGCAGCTTCGCCTGAAATTCCCTGATCTGAAAGGTAACGATTTACAAATTCGAAAACCTGATCAAGGACGGCAATATTTCTTGGAAACTGCTTATGGTGCTCCACGGATATCTCTCCCGCATTATCTCGGTCGCATTCTGTGACCGAGTATCGGAGTATAACTGATTGTTGTATTGAGGGGAAGTCTCAATACCGGAGGGCTGCTGCCGAAGCAACAGCCCCTCCGGCCTGTCGCTACCGCAGATCGTAGCGGAGGAAAGATACAAAGGCGCCCGCAAACAGCAGGATCGTACCGAATGCAAGCAGTCCAAAATCTGTGACAGCCGGTTGGATCACCGCGGCCAGTTGCTGCTGAGGCAGTGTGTAGCGCGGTCGATCATCAATATCCAACCCGGCGTTATCCCGTGACGTTGTTATCTTCATGCCTTCGTCACTACCGATCGATATCTGAATTCCGCCGACATGACCACCCTCCGCCTGCTTCTCATCCACATACTGGTTGAATTCCTTGCGATATGTTCGCATGGCTTCTTCGTTGCGTGGCTTAAGCGAGAGGTCGGTCCCGGCCAGTGTCTGGGCGGCCAACTGGTAGGCTGCGGCCGGTGAGAAGCGCGAAAGGGTCAGGGCGAGACGCTGTTGCGTTGCCTTGCGCCGGTCCCAGTCTTCCATCAGGCGTACTTCGTAGGCTTCGATCTGAATCTGAACGTCCTTTCTTGCCGAGTCTTCAAACTTCATCTCGGCCCACATGTCATCATCATCTCGTTCCTCTCTGGCGTCATGTCTGGCGAGGAAGCGCTCCTCCATTTCCTTGCGATGCTGGCTCCATAGATTCTTAGCGTGACCATCGCGTAATCCCTCGATCTCAGCCAGTCGCGGCACTGAAGCCAATTGACCAGCCGCTAACACTCCGCCGCGGGGAATGATCAGAACAAGAAGCACCCACACGACCAGCGACAGCAGGAACGAAACACTGGAGCGTTTGGTGAGTGAGGAAACGAACACACCCATAACAACAAACAGTGTGACATAGAGTAGAGAGAGTGCCACCAGCAAAGCAACCCGTCCCCATTCACCAGCGGTCATCGGCACTCCAAATATGTTTATCATCAAGAGGCTGAGTGCAATTGGAATGCAGATTGGGACCACCAAGCCCAACCAGGAGCCAAGGCACTTGCCGATAATGTATTTTGCCCGCGGAACGGCGTTGGAAAAGACAAGACGCAGCGTGCCGTTCTCTCGTTCACCATTGACTGCATCGAAAGTGAAGAGTATGGCGAAGAGCGAAAAGACAATCTGAACGATAAAGGCAAAATCAACAAACCTGAAGACGGCAAAAATCGGATCGTCGGAAAAGGCACTGTTCTTGAGCTTGACGGTACTTCGGGAATCAATCGAAGACCAGCGTCCGATGTCATAGGTGAGACCGGAGACAAGGATTTGCAGTGGGTCAGGTTTACGGTAGGTCTTATCACGCATGCCGTGCCACGACGATATCTCCTGAATGCGTTGGTCAGCAAGTTGGACGGCTGTTTCATGCTGGGCGACTGTTTGTTTGTATTCACGGATGCCGATAAAGACACTTAGCAGCAGAAGGACCGAACAGACGGCAAAGGTGGCGGTAAATTTGGGACTCAGGATGATTGCTCTGAGCTCTTTTTGTATCAAGGTTCCAAGCATAGCAAACTCCCTGCGCGATCAACGCGCATCGTATCGATTGAAGGCCACCATGGCAGCCGCGAAAAATATCAGGTTGAAAAATACGAGCAGTCCCGTGTCGGTGGTGACGTTGCCAATTGAACCGGCCAGCTGCGGTTGATTGTAAACAAAGGCAGGCAATTCGGAGGGGTCGATTAGCTCTTTCTCCTCATCGTCGCCGATTTTCATTATGATCATACGCCCGCCAACATTCATCCCGGTTTTTTCCTTCATGAATGAAGCATATGCCTTCTGGTATTCTGCGGCCGCCTGCCGATACCGATCTTTTAGCGCCAGCGATGTTCCGGCCAGTTCAGAGGTTGCCAGAGAAAAGGACGCAGCCGGTGAAATGCGGGCCAGATTGAACGCCAGTGCCTGTTGCTGGAGTTGGCGGTTGTAGCGATCCTCATTGAGGCGCGAAGCGAAGGCATCCATTTGGTCGTCGCGGACGTTGGTCAGCGAGTCCATGTAGTCGTTGAATGCTTTCATCAGTTTATCGGGATCCTTTTCGCCGGGAACGCTGAAATCGGCCAGCGCGGATCGGAAATCTGACCACAAGTCGGAATCCAGACTCGCTTTCTTGGAGGCCAGTTCGTCAACCGACGGAACATCGACCGCCCGTCCGGCCAACAAAACAGCGGAGCGGGGGATAATCAGGACGCTGACAATCCAGACAACCAGGAGAACCAGAAACGAACTGGAAGTTCGCTGGGTCATTGACGAGACGAACACTGAGAGGCTGAGGAAAGAGCCAAAATAGAGCAAGCCAGCAACGATTACAAGAACCAGCCGAATCCAATCGCTACCACCCATCGGTACGCCCATCATCGGCAGCATCAAACAGCCAAACGCCAGAGCCACCAACAGAGAGACAGACAGGGTGCCGAACAAACCGATCAGTTTGCCAAGGAGATATTTCCACCTCGGCACAGCGTTAGCCAGAGCCAGGCGGAGGGTGCCGCGTTCTTTTTCACCACTGATAGCATCGTAGCCAAGCAGGATGGCCAGCAGTGATAGCACTATCTGGAAAATAAAACGCAGATCAAGGAACCGGAAGACGGCGAAGATTGGTTCTTCGTTGAAGCGACTGTCATGAGCGGTCAGTTCTCCGCGGGCTTCCACTTCAGTTGTCCTGCCGATATCATTGGAGATTCCGGTTACCAACGCCGCCAGTGGTTGCGGCGGGAGGAATATCCGGTGTTGTTCCACATTCAACCAGTCGGTCAGACCTTCCAGTTGACGAAGGTTCTCAGCTCTGGCCGCCTCGTGATGCGTCACGCTTGTTTGATAGTTGCTTGCTCCCACGTAGAACGACAGGAGGATCAACACAGCGCAGACTGCAAAAGTATAGCCGAACTTGGTAGAGCGGAGAAGGTCGCGAATTTCTTTGTCTATTATTGTGCGTAGCATGCGTACCCTCCCTTAGACAGCGGTCTCAAGATTGTGACCGGCCATGTACTGCATGTATACTTGTTCGAGGTCTTTTCCGCTGAGCGTAGAGGCGTTTTCCTGCATGATGATGCGACCGTTGTTCATGATGGCGACCACATCGGCAACTTCACGAGCGCGGAAAATATCGTGGGTTGACATCAGGATTGCTTTTCCCTCATCGCGCAGCGACTCCAGCAGGCGGATAAAATCGAATCCGGCTTTGGGATCGAGGCCGGAAGTTGGTTCATCCAGCAAGATGGCCGGTGCGTCTTTGAGGATAGCGATAGCAATACCGCACTTCTGACGCATCCCCTTGGAGTAACCTTTTAGTCGCTTGTGGTGAACTTCGTCGGGGAGTCCGACACGGCGAAGCACGGCTCTGAGATCATCGGTGCCGCACTCTGTCTTGCCGCCGAGGCGCACGAAGAATTCAAGATTCTGCATGGCCGTGAAATTGGGGTAGAGCATCACGTTCTCGGAGACGAAGGCAACATTTGCTTTCGCTTTCAGTGGTTCTCGGTGCGCGGAGATACCCTGGATGAACGCCTCTCCCGATGTCGGTTCGATGAGATTCAGGAACAGGTTGATCGCTGTTGTTTTGCCAGCGCCGTTGCCACCGAGCATTGCAAACACCTGACCGGGATAGACGGAAAAATTGACACTGTCAAGAGCCAGGACACCATCTTCGTATCGTTTGGAAAGATCGACGGCTTGAAGGCGGGGTTGCCCGTTATTGCTTTCGGTATTTATCATTGGTCGGTTCTCCATAGTAGTGTCTCGCTTCTCTTAGCGACGGGACAGGCGGATGCCGTAGATGACAATGCCGCCGACCAGGCCAAGTAGCAGAACAACAATTAGTATCGTACTAAACAGGTTTGTCTCGGTGCGAATCTCCACTGTTACCGTTTTGTCCTCGGCAGAGATCGGCTGTCCGTCGGAAAGGCCACTGGTGCGGACACGAATTTCGTACTTACCGGGGGCGATATCATCCGGTGGCATAAACGCGAGATTGATCCGGGCATCACGACCGATTTCCACCGATGGGACGTTCTGCGGATCAATCAGCCTTGTCCAGTTGAGCGGGAGATCGACGCGGACTTCGATATTGTCAACGCGGTGGCTTCCTTCATTGAGCACCTCCAGTGTCATCGAAGCAGCTTCGTCGACATCAATGGCGTGGTACAGTTGCGGTAACCGAACTACCAGCTCACCTTTGCCCTGTAGTACCAACTCAAGCCGAACGTAACCAATCTCAAGAGCGTCAAGTTCACTCTCGGTCCAGGCACGCGTAAGCAGGTCGCTGATACTAGCGGCTTGCTTACGAGGAATGATCAACACATAGAACGGGATTGGCTTGTCGATTGAGACTTCGTCGGTCGGACGGTCGGGCAGGCTGATTTCAAGCGAGGCTCGTTTGGTGCGGGCGCTCTCAGTGAATTTCACCTGGCTCAGTCGTACCGAGCCACCTTGCCCCTTGAAATAGCGACCAATTTGAGCCGGTAGGTTGACCACCTCAAGGCTGAACGTGTTGCTCACGCCGGAGAACAGTTCCAGGGTCAGATCAAAAGAAGCCGTCTTGCCCAGCTCGACCTCCTGCGAAAATTGTTCCGACTGCACCAGCACACGATTGACGCTGGCATCCTTCTGCAGGAATATTTTCATAGCGCGTTGGTTGCCGTTGGCGTAGATGATAGAGATGGTCACCGCATCAAGGTCCTGCAGCAGCACAAAATCCAGATCTGCCGGTTCGCCGTATTTCAAGCGGTTGATTTTCGATTCGTACGGCTGACTCACAATGGACTGATCGTCGTTGAGGATCGAGACATAGATGTTGTCGATCACGTCGGGTTGGAGCGCTCGAAACAACTTATCGTCGATATTGACCAGTTTCCTCAACTCCGCAGAGCCTCCGGAAGTGTTGGCTATTGTCAGGCGGACATGTTTGCGGCCATCTGACGCCTGATACTTCACGGCATTCTCGATGGTGACGTACTGCTTCTCAAAGAGGACGGCCAACAACGACTGCTGATAGTTTACTTCAGCGTCGATATACCTTGTCCGCGACTGGTCCAGTTGCAGTCGTGTAATCAGATCGCTGTCGAAGAGTTGCTGCTGTCGTTCATAGTCAACGCGGGCCGTTTCGTACGCTTCTATCGACCTCTTCAGGCCGAGCAGGCGGTACGTGTCGTCGCGCTGATTGAACGCATTGGACGTCTGCGCATCGACTGAGCCAGTCAGGATCGAAAGAAGGATCAGACCAGTCGCGAATGTGAGTCGAGACAATCTCATTCGGGGTTCGCCGATTCTGGTTTCATCTGGATCATTTGCCGCATCTTCGGCTTAACAAAACTAACGGTGTGCTTTTTGCCATCGCGCATGTAGTTTATCTTGACCATAGCGCCGGTCTCAATTGTTTTATAAGATGTTGTGAAATCATCGAGGGAGGCAATCTTGTTTCCCTGAAGAGCTACAATCAGATCGCTTTCGGCAAGCGGGTCGCCTGTCATTTCCGATTCCATGCCACCGATTTCGCCTATCACATTAGCGCCAGATTCGCCATCACCCAAAATGACACCAGCTTCCATTAGCGGGAACGCGTTGGCGCCAATAGTCGCAATGGCGCCTGGGGTGGAGTGGTCGCTAAGTTGATCGACGTCATCCTGACCCATCGTCTTTGTGACCATCATCATCTTTCCGCCACCCTGTTGTTCTTCATCGGGTCGGTCGAAAGTAACGATCATCATCGCGTTGTCACGCTTAATACCGAACTCAACGGGGTCACCTACCTTGATTGATTCCATCCGCTCGCGAAGTTCAATAATCGTGCGGACGCGTTTGCCATTGAGCATGAGAATCTTGTCGCCTTCCTGAAGGTCAATCTTCTGGAATTCTTTTGGCCGCTGTTCCGAAGGCATCAGAAACATAACTTTGAGATTATCTTCTTCAAGCGTGATTCCGGCTCCCAGTCCGGGGATCAGGTACATGTCGTCCGCATTGAACGTCATGGTCTTCATTTGTTGGGCCGAGACAAGTCCGGCCAGGGCCATAGTACAAATGGCCGCGATTGTCAGAGTGATTGCTGCGTTTCTGAGTTTCACCTGGTTTTCCTCCTGCAATGGTTCTGTTTATGTTCTTCTTTACAATTCATGATACTCAGATGCGGGGGAAAGGTGTCGTTAATCAGTGTTAGTAAATGTTAAGGAATGTTAATGCTTGTTCAGTTTGAATGGTAAATGCGTATATTCAGAGTATGGGACTCTCAAAGAAAACAGTTGGCGTTATAGTCATCCTGATTGCGGTAGCTCTTTCGGGCCTGGTAATTGTCCAGTCGTTCCTGTTGATAAGTGCGTTTGAATCCAAGGAACAGGCTTTTGAACGCAACGTAACCGCCGCTCTCAACGTAGCGACCCATAAGCTTGCTACCACTGAGATGATCTCAATTGCGTTAACCAGCGATAGTCTTGCCGAGAATCATGGCTACGCCTCAATGGTAACGATCGACTGCAATGATTCTATAGCTGACAGCGTGATCATGATTAAGCAGTTCATTGGCAAGCATGACGATTCTCTGCGGACTGATTTCTGGGTGGAGAACGACAGCGTTCATTACCAGGTTCCCTCCGCTCAGCATGTGCGTCTCCACGTATCGAATCCTATCAGCGGTATCAGCGCGGTGATCATCGACACCATGACCGCACCAGGTTGCTATACAGTTCCTCTTCAGGATAGCGCCTACGGTGACGGTCGCTTCATCTGGAAGTATGTCACCGACAGCATGGCAATGATTGTTCAGACCGACGATGGTTTGCCGGATGGACGTCTGACCGAGTCGGGCGATCGAGACGAACGCCAGATGCTGGTCCGAGCGGTCCTGTCTCGATTGGGACAAAACGAGCTTAAGCCGATTGCCGAGCGGCTCGACCGACAGGAACTTGATTCTATTGTGACTTTCAGTTTGCAACAGAGTGGCATTGAACTTGAGCATGCGTATGGCGTCATGGCCACCGACATCGATTCGCTTCTGTTTGCGGCACCGTCAGAATATTCTGAGCCGCTTAAGCAGTCACGGTTCCGGGTGCCCCTTTTTCCACACGATGTCTTCTCCGAACCGACCGATCTTATTCTGCACTTCCCGGATCATTCGGTCTATCTCTGGAGACAGATGCTGCCGCTGGTGGCGCCCACCGTTGTGTTGATGCTCATTATAGTGGGATGTTTTTTCTATACCATCCGCACGATTTTGTCGCAACGAAGGTTTGCCCGACTGATGGTTGATTTCATCAATAACATGACGCATGAGTTCAAGACGCCGATATCGACCGTTCAGCTGGCCAGTGAGGCGATAAGCCGTCACGATGTTATCGGTGATCGCGAAAAAGTCGATCATTTCAACCGGATGATTCTCAATGAAAGCCGACGGATGCGTAGCCAGACCGACAAGATTCTGCAGATGGCCGTGATCGAGGAAGGCGACTACGAACTCAAGAAAGAACCGATTGATATTCATCGGGTGATACGTGAGGCCACCGAGGCGATGACCCTGCACGTGGAAAACCGGCAGGGGAAAATCGAAAGTGTGCTCGGCGCGGAGCGTTCTACGATGATGGCTGACGCGATTCATTTTGGCAGCGTGATTCAAAACCTGCTGGACAATGCCAACAAGTACTCGCCGGAGAAGCCGTATATTCGGGTAGCGACTTTCAACGCCGACGGCTATCTTATAATATCTGTTTCCGATAACGGAATTGGAATCAAACCCGAGGACCAGAAAATGGTTTTCGATAAGTACTTCCGCGTGCCACGTGGAAACTTGCACGATGTCAAAGGTTTTGGCCTCGGACTTAGCTACGTGAAACTGATGACAGAAGCTCACGGAGGGTTGGTGTCGTTGGAAAGCAAACCGGGTGAAGGTACCCGTGTCGAACTCAAATTCCCCGGAACGATGGTAACCGGGTAGGGCAATGCGATGAGTGGCTACACAGTACTTCTGTTGGAAGATGATCCCAGTCTCGGGCAGGTTCTGCGTGACCATTTACAGATGCAGGGGATGGAGGTTACTCTCTGTGCCGACGGTGAACTTGGGCTGGTCGCTTATCGGAAGAGTCAATACGATCTTTGTCTGGTCGATATCATGATGCCCAAAAAGGATGGTTTCACTTTCGCCCGAGAGATTCGTCAAACCGACAAGAAAATCCCTCTGATTTTCCTGACCGCGCGTTCGATGAAAGAGGACAAGATCGAAGGGTTCCGTATCGGGTGCGACGATTACATCACCAAACCGTTTAGCATTGAGGAGTTGATGCTGCGAATCGAGGCGGTGATGCGGCGTAGCGGTGCGGGGGATGAAGTTTCGACCGTATTTGAGATCGGGGAGTATCGGTTCGACTGCAACCGCCAGGTCCTTATGCGTGGGGACAGCCGGCAGAAACTAACCGACAAAGAATCAGACCTGCTTCGCCTGTTATGCCTGCACAAGAATCAGATAGTGACCCGGGAGGAAGCGCTGAAGCGGATATGGGAAGATGATAGTTATTTCACCGGCCGGAGCATGGATGTTTTTATCTCCCGGCTGCGCAAGTATCTCAAAGACGATCCCACTATTGAAATCAAAGGCGTCCACGGTAAAGGCTTCCGGCTGATAGTCGGTTAGTTCCAGACCAAATCAACCAATTCCGCCTGTTCAGCTATTGGACAGTTTTGCCGAAACAAATATAGATGGGCCGTGGTGCATGAGATCGCGGCGCTTAAGCTATGGGATCTGTAAAACTGACAGTCCGAACCGGGAAACCCGGGCGCGGAAGGAAACAAAGGCTGCTTGAGGCCGACCGACGGGATACCGGTCTTTCCTCACTTACCGGCGGTGTCACCACACAGGAACGGCTGCGTCTTGCCTACTGTCACCTCGACAGCATATTTGAAACCGTCGCCAACGGCATGCGAATCATTGATCGCGATTATAATGTAATCCGTGTCAATCGTGCGTTTGCCAAAATGGCTGGGATCGAGAGCAGTGAATTCGCTGGCCGGAAGTGCTACGATACTTTTTGTTCCACGAATTGTAGGGCCGACAGTTGCCCTTTAAAAATGATTCTAGGAGGGGAGCAAAGAGTTATGAAAGAATCCGAGAAAACGATTGCCGAGGGGACACAGGCCTTCTGCCGGATCACAGCTATGCCCCTGTTCGGGCCTGACGACGAGGTGATTGGTATCGTCGAGGATTTTCAAGATATTACACAGTTCAAGCAGATCGAGCAGTTGCTCCAGACGGCTAACCAGGAGTTGGAGATAGAACGTGTAATTCTGGAAGAGAAGAACATCGTGCTCAGCGGTGTTCTCAAACAGATAGAGGTAGAAAATCAACAGATGGTGGCCAAATGGCAGTCAACAACTACTAGGACCGTTTTGCCGATTCTTGCAGACCTCGCGAGTCAGATTGGACCAACCTACGAAAAGCACATTGATCTGATTTGGCGTAGTCTGACCGACATTGTGACCCAATTTTCCAACAATCTCCCGGTGGCTTTTTTGAGTCTCACTCCACGAGAAACCCAGGTATGCAACATGATTAAGGATGGGCTGGCCTCGAAAGAAATTGCAGCGATTCTGAATACATCGTTCCGGACAGTACTCAAACAACGACAGAATATCAGGCGAAAACTTGGTATCGCCAGCAAGAAGATCAGCTTGTCCACCTACCTCAAGACTATCTGATCAAGCTTTGAGAGCAGAGCGCAGAACCCCAAGGTTCTGAGGCGGCAAGATCGCGTACGAGGGATACTTCATCCGTACGTGTTTTTATCGTATCAATCAGATCTGCGCTTTGGTCGAAACCAATGTGGAGAAAGAAAACTTAAAATATATAATTGCAAGTATGTAAAAAGGAGGCAAGAATGTTCAAGAACCTCAAAATTGGCAAGAAACTCGGACTCGGCTTTGGGCTGGTTCTGGCGCTTCTGGCTGTAATCAGTGTTTTCAATTACACCAGCTTTGGCGACATCGAAGGGAATGTCGGTGTAGCGCAGGAGGCGTGCAGTAACCAGGCTTTTGCCATCGAGAAAGAAGTGGACCACCTCAAATGGATGTCAGACCTTTCGGATCTGTTCCTTGATGAGAATGTCACTGAAGTGACCGTTCAGACTGACGACCACAAGTGCGGTCTTGGTATATGGATGTACTCCGATGAGACCAGGCAGATGTGTTCCGAAGATCCCCAGCTGGCCTCTATTCTCAACAAAATGGAGGAACCACATAAGCGGCTGCATGCATCAGCTGGCCATATCGGTGAGACTTATGTTGATTTCGATATGGAACTGGAAAAAATGTTAGGTGATCGGTGGATTGATCACCTCGACTGGATCAAGAACGTAGCCAATTCTAACCTGACCCAGACTACCTTAACCCAGGGTCTTGATCCGCGCAAATGCGGGTTTGGTCAATGGTACTACTCGTACCAGCCTGATGATCCTCAATTCGGCAGTCTGATCAAGGAATGGGAAGAGCCACACAGCAGATTGCATCTGGCGGCCGCTAAAATGGCCGATGAGCAGAATGCAGGTAATTGGGCGAAGGCTCAGACAACATATCAAGACGAGGTTTTAGTAGCCCTGGCCCAGCTGCAACAGTGCTACGACAAAACAAACGAGTGGGTGACGGCCACTGCCGACAAACAGGAAGCGGCTAAGGCGATATTTGATGAGGATACCAAAACCGCTGTTGTCGAGACTCAGGGATGTCTGGTGGAACTGAAAGAGCACTTCAACAACCAGAGCGAAGGTGCCACGACTGAGACAAATGCTGTTATTAGTTCATCAATCACGATAATGCTCAGCCTGTGTGCAATCGCCTTTGTCATTGGTCTGGCAGCGGCTTTTATAATCACCAGAGGAATTACCAAACCGGTGGGCAAAGTTCTTAAGGCGACTGACGAGATGAACAAGCAGTTCGAGGAGCTGGAGCTGGTAATTGATGCGATCGCGAACAACGACCTGACCCAGAATTTGGAAGTGTCCGAGTCGGAATCTATGAACATAGACTCCACCGATGAAATTGGCACACTCGCCAGCGGAATTGAAGCCACCATTGGAGCCAAGGACAAGATCACGACATCAATGAGCAAGATGGTGACAAATCTGACTGGCATAATCCGACAGCTCGGTGAGAACTCCACGCAGCTGGTTTCAGCGGCCACTGAAGTGGCTTCGTCCTCCGAACAGATGTCGCGTGGTTCGAAAGATCAAACTGATCAGGTTACCCAGGTCTCCACAGCCGTTGAAGAGATGACAGCGACTATCGTTGAGTCGTCCAAAAACGCCGGTGAGGCTACCGAAGGCGCCCGTGGCGCTTCTGATAACGCCACCCAGGGTGGTGAAGTGGTCACTGAGACGATCCAGGGCATGCAGCGTATCGCAAGTGTTGTCCGTGAATCGGCCGAGTCGATTGGCAAGCTGGCCAAGTCAGCCGACCAGATTGGCGAGATTATCGGCGTTATTGATGACATCGCTGACCAGACCAACCTGCTAGCTCTCAATGCCGCTATCGAAGCGGCCCGTGCCGGTGAGCAGGGTCGTGGCTTTGCCGTTGTGGCCGACGAGGTCCGTAAACTGGCCGAGCGTACTGGTCAGGCAACTGGCGAGATCACCAGCATGATCAAAGGAATCCAGGACGAGACCAACGAGGCGGTCAACTCGATGGAAACCGGTATTCAGGAAGTTGACAAGGGCCGTGAGCTGGCCGACAAGGCCGGTAACAGCCTGACTGAGATTGTGACCATGTCCACTCGTGTCAGCGATATGATTACCCAAATAGCTACCGCCTCCGAAGAGCAGTCAGTGGCGGCTGAGCAGATCGCCAAGAACATTGATCGCGTTAATCAGATCGCCAAAGAATCAGCCACTGGTGCCGAGCAGTCGGCCACGGCCGCTGAAGAACTAAACCGTCAGGCCGAAGGTATGCAGCAGATGGTCGGACAGTTTAAGGTCAATCAGTAATAACATAGATGTACCGAAAACATGAACAGTTGGTGGAGGTGGTAAAACACTTCCACCCTGATTCTGGAGAAATAGACCATGGCAGAACATGACACGAATACTCTCGGCGATCTGATCCAGCTAGTATCGTTCAAGCTCGGTGATGAGGAGTTCGGGATTGATATTCTAAAAGTTCAGGAGATCAACCGTATGGTTGAGATCACCAAAGTGCCCCAGGCACCGCATTTTTGCGAAGGTGTGATCAATCTGCGCGGGAAAGTTATCCCGGTGATTGATCTTCGACTTAAGTTTGCAATGGAGGCCAAGGAGCGCGACAAGGACAGCAGGATTGTTGTCTGCGATGTCAATAGTGTCGTGATCGGCATGATCGTTGATGCTGTTGAGGAAGTGCTCCGGATCCCCGGATCGACCGTCGAACCGGCCCCCGATGTAGTGACTACGGTCAATTCAAATTACATCAAGGGTGTCGCCAAGCTGGACGAGCGTTTGCTCATCCTGCTGGACATCGGCAAAGTTGCCGGTGAGATTGACATCCAAATGGCCAAGGTGGAGGTTGCCACGGCCTAAGAGCTCTGCGGCCTGATGCCGCAAGGCGGTACAGAAATCCTCATAAGAGGTTCCTTAACAGAAGCCTCTCCTTTGGAATGCGTGCGGAACTAATTAACCGCGCGCATTCTTTTTTGTAGATGATTGACTATCGTACCGATTTCGCGTTCAGCGCTGCCATAAGAAGGGCACGGTACTTTTGCCGGAAATCGGCTGCTCTGAATTCGCCAATCTCATTGACCAGATCGTCAAGCTGGCTGGTGTGCTCTCTATGGCTCGATAGTAAGTCCCTGTTGCTCTGGTGAAACCGCAGCATGGTCTCTCTGCTGAACCGTTGCGCGTACAATTGTTGCAGGCGGTGCAACACATTCAGCCGGATGAGGAAATTGTCGCGCTTGGTGGTATCGTCCAATCCATCCTCTTCAATCACCGGCAAGTAGGGATAACGATCAAGCAGGGTGCTTACGAAGATACCGGTCCCGGTGCGGGTGAACCGGTTGAGCGTGCTGAAAAGCTTTACTCTTTCAACGCCGCATGAGGGCGACTTGCTTTTGAAAAT
>DAOUUR010000099.1 GCA_030668045.1 bacterium | reverse complement strand
TGCTGAATGATAGAACTTCAATCGTCATCGCGCACCGGCTCTCTACAATCAAGCGAGCCGACAAGATACTGGTGCTCCATCACGGAGAATTGAGAGAAGAAGGCAGCCACGATCAACTCTTGGCGAAGGGGCAGATTTACCGTAAATTATATGACTTGCAATATCGCCAGCAGGATCGAGCCACGGCGACAAGGCCATGATAGGATTGATAGATCAACGATGCTGAAGAAAACTGAAATTAAAGAGCTGCTGCGGTTCTCCGAAGAGGTCGCTCGCGGTGCCGGACAAATATTGAAAAATGGGTTTAATCGTCCCCCCCGTATTCGCTACAAGGGAAGGATTGATCCCGTCACCGAATTTGACCTGCGCTCGGAGAAACATATCGTCTCGCAGATTCAACGACGTTACCCCGATCACTCTATCCTTGCTGAGGAAGGTAGCGGCCGCAAGATGGACGGAGCGTTCCGATGGGTAATTGATCCGCTCGATGGTACGGTCGATTATGCTCATGGCTTTCCTGTCTACTGCGTTTCCATCGGCCTTGAATATAACAGCGAGGTCGTCGCCGGGGTGGTTTTTGATCCTGAGCGCAACGAGTGTTTCACTTCCGGTTGCGGTTGTGGTGCGTTTCTCAACGGGAAGCGAATCAGAGTATCCAAAGAGAACAAACTGGAACGAGCTCTTCTGGCTACCGGATTTGCCTATGACGTCAAGACCGCCCGCCGTAACAATCTGGGCTATTTTAGCCGGATGGCCAAGCAGGCCCAGGGAGTTCGACGCCTCGGATCGGCCGCAATTGACCTCTGCTGGCTGGCCTGTGGCCGAATTGATGGATTCTGGGAACTGAGCCTGCACCCCTGGGACACAGCTGCCGGGTGGCTGATTGTTGAGGAAGCAGGGGGCAAAGTTACTCGCTTCAGTGGCCGAAAATACTCTATATATGATAACGAGATACTGGCCAGCAATGGTCGGGTCCACAGGGCTATGCAAAAAGTCCTGACTTAGCAGAGACTGAATCGTCGGGCGCTACGATCGAAAGGTCAGCGTACCACAGAGGTATTGGAGAGAAAGATGAGAACCACCCGAATCACGATTACCGTATTGTTCGTTGCTGCCGTGGCAATGTTGAGCCTGAGCTGCGGCAAAACCGAGAATGCTGGACCGCCGATCACCACCAAGGTCCAGGAAGGTGTTGTTACTTTTGAAAAAGTATATGACCAAGAGGGTGGAAACACAAGGGGCGGCTCGTTACGGCTCACTCCTGCCGGAGGCTATATAGTCTCCGGCGCGTTTCAACCCGTAAGCAACAAAGAGTCCGCCTACCTCCTAAGACTGGATATCAACGGCAATAAAATGTGGGACCGATGGTACTCCCAAGCTACGCCCTTGAAGGCGAAGCGTGTGGTCAACTGCGACGAAGGTGGTTATCTGATCGCCTGCCAGGCGGAACGAACCGAAGATAGCAATAGGAGAAAAATTGTTCTGATAAAGGTCGACTCCGAGGGAAATTACGAGTGGGAAAACACTCTCCAGAACGACGGCGACGAATTATGCTCCGGGTTTGAAAAGACTCTCGACGGCAACTATATCATGGTCGGTCGCACGATATCCAGTGATGGTGTCAGGATCGATGGTTTCTTAGCCAAGATCAGCAACCGCGGAATTCCTCTCTACAAGAAAACATTCCACGACCTGGGTGTCCGCGATACATTTGGTCCCCTGGTTCTCAGTGATAGCGGTTTCGTAATTACAGCCGCGATAAACATCACTGAACCGGTTGCTAACTCAGACATAATGGTCATCAGAACCGACCGCGATGGCAAGGTCCTGTGGCATCAACAAATCGGAGATAGTGGTCAAGATGCCGCCCCCGCTCTGGCCGCAGCACCTGATGGCGGGTATTATCTTGCCGGAAGCACCATGTCCAACAGCACGGGCGACTATGATGTCTTCGTGGCAAGACTCGCCAATGACGGTGATCTGGAATGGACGAAATCGGTTGGAGGAGCATCCCGCGATGCCGGCTATTCGGTTGCCGCGGCCGCCGATGGTGGCTGCGTGGTGTCCGGGGCAACGCGATCAATGGGCGAAGGCATCCTCAAAACCTACCTGTTGAAGCTGGACAAGGACGGAACGCTGCTCTGGCAGAAAGCTTTCCACGCCGGTAACCGCCAGATTGGACTCTCGGTCATAGCTACTCCCGATGGCGGTTATGCCATTGCCTCGGGAGCGCGACGCCCGAATAGCTCGGACTTCATGACATTCGTAATCAAGACCGACGCCAACGGCAATGTCGAAAACTCATCGGCCAACCAACCGGCTATCTTCTAAGGAAAGCTGCCTGAACAATATGGCGAAACCGAAACTCATAAAGTCAACCTCGGGCATCAGGGGCGTGGTCGGCAACGGACTCGATCCGATTCTGGTCACTTCCTATGGTGCAGCGTTTGGTACCTTCTTGAAGCGAGGCAAGGTTGTTGTTGGACGTGACAGCCGACCCTCGGGAGATATCTTTTCGCGCGCCGTGATCTCAGGACTGGTCTCGGTTGGAATTGATGTCATCGAAATCGGCATTGTCCCCACGCCTACAGTTGAAATCGCCGTCAAGGCACTCAAGGCCGCTGGCGGTATCTGTATCACTGCGTCACATAACCCGTCGGAATGGAACGCTATCAAGTTCTTCAACGACCGTGGCGAGTTTATCACAGCCGCACAGTATCGACGACTCGACAACATATTTGAATCGGGCAAGTTTGCACTGAAGCCCGCTGCCCGTCTCGGATCAATCACCCGACAAGATCGCTGGATTGATGAACATATCAAACGCACACTGGCGGCGAAAGCCGTCAACCGCAAAGCTATCAAGAGAAACCAACCAAAGATCGTTATTGATGCTATCAACGGCGCCGGATCAGTAGCCATGCCCGACCTTCTCCGTAAACTCGGCGCTACAGTTGTCGAAATCAACTGCAAGGGTGACGGCAATTTTGTTCACGAACCGGAACCAACGGTGGCCAACCTGGCACAGCTTGGTCGTGCTGTCAAGAAACACAGGGCCGACCTCGGTATGGCCTGCGATCCCGATGCTGATCGGCTCGCTCTGGTTGACGAAAACGGTTCAGCCATTGGCGAGGAACTAACCCTCGCTATCGCTGTCGGTCATGTTCTGAGATCGTTACGCGGACCGACCGTTATCAATCTCTCCACCTCAAAGACAACTGCCGATGTCGCCGCTTCGATGGGATCGACAGTCCACCTCTCCAAAGTCGGGGAAGCAAATGTCGTGGAGATGATGCACAAGAAAAAGGCTGTCATTGGCGGCGAAGGTAATGGCGGCGTTATTTACCCATCATTTCACGCTGGTCGCGATGCCTTGATCGCCGCATCGCTGATTCTCTCGGCCCTTACCGAGCAGAAAAAGTCGCTGGCTACGCTGGTGGAAACCTTACCGCGATATTATACTATAAAGTCCAAAGCTTTACTGCCCGGCGACTTTGCCAAGCGGATGAAACGATTCGAGAAAGATGTTCGGGAAATACTTGGTCGTACGAAGATTGATCGACGGGATGGTCTTCGGTTCGACTTTGAAAACGGTTGGGTGCAAATTCGTTCATCCAACACGGAACCAATATTCCGTCTCATTGTTGAAACCAATGACCGGATGTTGACAGGGAAACTTTCAAGAAAGGTGATGCGCTACTTCAGGTAGCCCCATAAATCATATGTGTGGAATCGTAGGATACGTCGGCCGGAAACAGGCTCTACCGATCCTGATGAACGGCCTCAAGCGTTTGGAGTATCGTGGCTATGACTCGGCGGGAATTGCTTTGCTGACCGAGAACAGCCTCATGGTGGTCAAGTCGGCTGGCAAAATTGCCATGCTGGAAAACATGATTGGTGATTTCAACCAAAGTTGCGAACACGGTATCGCTCATACTCGCTGGGCCACTCATGGCGAACCGACTCAACTCAACGCCCACCCGCACGCCGATGCCACCGAGGAAATCGCGCTGGTGCACAACGGCATCATCGAAAATTTCCGCGCCCTGCGAGAGTTCCTCGTTCAACGCGGTTTCACAATTAAAACAGAAACCGATACCGAAATACTGGTTCACTTGATTCGTTTCCACTACAAAGGCAACCTCACCGAATCGGTCCGTCTGGCTCTGGCGCAGGTTGAAGGGACTTACGGTGTCGCAGTGGTTTCATCGCTCCATCCCGGCACAATTATTGCCGCCCGCATGGGCTCACCGCTGGTGATTGGCCATGGTGATGACGAAAAATTTGTGGCCTCCGATGTCTCCGCTATGCTGGAGCATACCAATCGCGTTGTCTATCTCGAAGATGGCGAAATTGCGACAGTTACCGCCGATGACTACAACATCACGACGATTCAGAATGTCCAGATTAGCCCAAGTGTTGAAGAAGTCAGCTGGACTCTCGACGAAATCGAAAAAGGTGGCTACGATCATTTTATGCTCAAAGAGATTCACGAGCAACCAACAACGCTCCGGAACGCAGCCCGCGGTCGCCTCAATTACGAAGAGGGTATCCCGCGCCTCGACGGTCTCAATCTGCAATATGATGAACTCCGCAATATCAAGAGAATCATTATCACCGCCTGCGGAACTTCGTGGCATGCTGGGATGATCGGAGAATATATGGTTGAGGAATTGGCCCGT
Organism: bacterium; assembly: GCA_030668045.1. Taxonomy (GTDB): domain Bacteria; phylum Zixibacteria; class MSB-5A5; order GN15; family FEB-12; genus DAOUUR01. The sequence goes on along the minus strand of DAOUUR010000099.1, from coordinate 2,986 downwards.
CTTCCGGTTGAGGTAGAGTACGCGTCGGAGTTGCGTTATCGCACACCGATATTTGAGGATCGCACCGTCCTGTTTGCTATCAGCCAGTCGGGTGAAACTTCCGATACGATGGCGGCGATGCGCGAGGCTCGCAAGCACGGAACGACGGTTCTCGGTATTGTCAATGTTGTTGGTTCGACAATTGCTCGCGATACTGACGGCGGCGTCTTTATCCATGCCGGTCCCGAAATAGGGGTGGCTTCGACCAAAGCTTTCACGTCGCAAGTCATGGTTTTGGCCTTGATAGCCACCACTCTTGGTCGTATGCGACGGCTTTCGGTTCAGCAGGGACAGGAAATGATCCAGAGTATCGAGAAGATTCCCGCTCAGGTGGAGCAGGCGCTGAAGGTGGAAGACGCCGTCAAGAAGATCGCTGCTGAGTACTACAAAGCCAACAACTTCCTCTATTTGGGACGCGGGATCAATTTCCCGGTGGCGCTTGAAGGCGCTCTCAAATTAAAAGAAATCTCATACATTCATGCCGAAGGCTACCCCGCTGCTGAGATGAAACATGGTCCCATCGCGTTGATTGATGAGAACATGCCGGTCGTGGTCATTGCGCTGAAGGACTCGGTCTATGATAAGGTGATGTCGAACATCGCCGAAGTGCGCGCCCGTAACGGACAGGTGATTGCGGTTGCCACCGAAGGCGACACCGAAATCGCCAAGCATGTCAACCATGTCATTTATATTCCGGAGACTAACCGACTGCTGACCCCGTTGTTGTCGATCATTCCGTTACAGTTGCTGGCGTATCATATCGCCGTGTTGCGCGGCTGCCACGTTGACCAACCCCGCAACCTGGCCAAATCGGTGACGGTGGAGTAGGGTCAAACAGCAGAACCACTAAAGGGTTCTGCGCTACAAAGCTTGCCGTCGAAGGTATGGTGGGCGGCAGACCTCCCGGTCTGCCCCTTTATAGTCCGATCTCTTATTTCGCACAGCGGCAGACGAGGACCCGCCGCGGCGGGCCAGCCACGGAGTTCCCGTCGCAGCGACAGGTTGCTACTCCAACAACTCTGGATCCAGAGCGTAGGCACAGGATGAGAGAACCTCGCCGGTCTGTGCATCTATTACCGACCTCCAATTCGTCAGTGGGAATCTTTCAGTATTGCCGCACGGATCCGCCTTAAGGTTGGGCAGGCCGTCAACGTAGATAACCCAAGCCGGCCTTGGCTCCGCATCTTGCTGAGAGTACATTACATATATCGCAGAAATGCTGTACGCAATGGACGGCAACCCCCTCATCTTCGTCAACGCGTCAGCAAAAGTAATGGCTGGAAGCACAGGAGGGAAGCCCTCGAAGTGTTCCGAGCTAAACACCATTTGGCGCGCAGCTTCATTCCATGGGGGTCGCTTGGGTGGCTCTCGGTCCGTCTGCAGAGTTACACCGGTGATTTCTAGCAGATCGCCGGTAGCAGAGTCAATACTGATCGCGTACTTCTTTGGGCCGTATTCCGATCGTACACTTTCAGACACTCCCACATCAATATCCATAGATGGTAGCGTAATCTGCCATGCTACTTTGCCATCAATGTGAGACTTGGAAAAATCGGTTCCCGTATCGGACAGAATAACCGTACTGACCATATAATCAGACTCGGCCTGCCTCTGCATAGAACTATCTTTAGCAAAGCCAACATATTGCATCGCTTTGTTGAATGCCTCGTCGGCCGAAACGACAGGCTCTGGTTGGCCTGTCTCAGGCCTGTCGTCCTCGGCCTGTGATTGCACCACAACCGTAGCAGACGTCAATGCAAACAGCAGCAGTATGAGTAATAATGATGTTAAATACTTGTGCATAGGACCTCCACTACCCCGCCCACCATTTGGGCTTGCGTTGTGCCCGGCAGATGTCCACATCTGCCGTGAGTTATGGCCACTTGTTACTCATCACCACCAAGAGCCTTTCGTTCTTCTTCAAGGTCGTCTAGGTAACCCGAGTACCCCACCCAACTGGCTTGTTCTTCTGTAAAACCCACTTGTCAGGTGGGCTACCGGACTCCAATTAGATGCCGACGAGCCTGAAGATACTCCAAATCCTTAAGAAATCGACCACGTAGGCGGTAAACCACTTAAGTGCCGCTGCACTCATGGGCTTGTGCCCCCAGAAAGTAGTTTCCCCGTCTCAGCATCTATTATCGTACGGACCTGAGTAGTACGAAGGATTTCGCTATACGGAACGCCGTTAGCTGTTATCATCCACACAAGCTTCGGCTCCTTCTCTAAATGAGCCCAGTATGCACACACCGCATGGATTTCTTCAGCCATCAAAGGGCTTGAGAACACCGCTGCCTCCAGTGCCTTCTCAAAAGTAACTGGTGGAAGCGAATCCGGGAAACCTGTATACCGCTCACCTGAATTGCTGAGCAAGCGATCACCACGCTCTCGGTAAATACTATCATAGAAGAACGCGACGGCTGTATCTGATCGTCCAGTTATCTGGATGAGTCTTCCTGTACCTGCGTCAAGGAAAACACTGTAGTCTTTTTCTATCTGGTTTTCTATCCACGAACCTGCCCAGCCCGGTAGGTCCAGCTTCACATTGTCAAATCTGATCTGCCAGACTTCCTTGTCGATCACACTGTCTGCAAGATATGGAATATTCCCTTGTTGCAGCACCGAAAGTTCCAGTTGCTCGGCAGCCATATTATTGAGTGGGAACTGCTTGCTGTTGAAACCTGTGATTTCAATGGCTTTGTTGTATGCATCCTCTCTGGTCTCAAGTCTATTGGACTCGGCCTGCGTTTGCGCCACCACTAAAGCAAACGCCACGACAACAAATAAGAATGAGGTCAAATACTTCTGCATAATATCTCCACCGGGCACCCCGCCAATCAATTGGATTAGCTCTCCCTTCTACCGTCAAAGATAGATAGGACGGCCCTCAAAGGCAAGTGCTAACATGCCTCACGTCAATCAGGCGGTGTTGGATCGGGTAGGGATT
>DAOUUR010000199.1 GCA_030668045.1 bacterium | reverse complement strand
GGACCGATCGACCCGATGGAACGATTCTATCTGGAGGCTCGCGGTATTGATCCCTCCGAAGCTGTCAGGATGATAGTAGCTGGTTTTGCCGAATCAACACTGCGGCATATTCCGGCTGAGTTCCGTCAGGGATTGCAGGACGCGGTCGCACAAAAACTGAAGGCTATGTAAGATGGCAGAGTTTCACAAAGTTGCCGATGTGAACGAAATCCCTGAAGGTGGGATGAAAGCGTTCGAGGTGGATCACGTACCAGTTGTCATATGCAATGTTGACGGCAAGTTCTTCGCTGTTGCTGACGAGTGTACGCACGCTTTTGAGCCGCTCCATACAGGCAGCGTCTCCGGCAAAGAGATTATCTGCCCACGCCATCATGCCAGATTCTCGCTGGAAGACGGTTCGGTGATTACTCCACCGGCTGTGGTGCCGCTTGATACTTATGAAGTCAAGGTGGAGAATGGCCACATTTATGTTCGGATCGAATAGAAAGCAAATTGATGTCTATTGAAGCTAAAGACAATAGCAACGCGGTGCAGACACCAGCCAAAACGCTGGACGTCGCGAAGATCAGAGCCGACTTCCCGATACTTGATCAGGAGGTCAACGGTAACAAACTGGTTTATCTCGACAGTGCAGCGACCTCGCAGAAACCTCTGTCGGTAATCAACGCCCTTAACGACTACTATCTAAAATACAACGCCAATATCCATCGCGGCATCCATGCCCTCGCCGAAGAAGCCACTGAAGCATACGAGATGTCCCGTCGACGCACGGCCCAGTTCCTCGGCGGTGTTGACCCGGACGAGATCATCTTCACCAGCGGAACGACCGAGGCGATCAATCTTCTGGCCCGTAGCTGGGGCGAAGAGAATATCAGCGCGGGGGATGAGATTGTCGTCACTGAGATGGAGCACCATGCCAATTTCGTTCCATGGGTGTTGCTTGCTCAGAAGAAAAAGGCGGTCATCAAACGTATCCCCATCACCCTCTGCGGCCACCTTGATCTGAGCGAACTTGATTCCATCATTACGCCCCGGACCAAACTGGTCGCGGTCACCCATATGTCGAACGTTCTTGGCACGATAAACTCGTTGACGGAGATAACCGAAGCCGCGCACAAGAACGGCGCTGTTGTCGTGGTCGATGGTGCCCAGGGTGCGTCGCATTTATCGATTGACCTGAAAGCTCTCAATGTTGATTTCTATGCGTTTTCCGCGCACAAGATGCTCGGTCCCACCGGGGTCGGCATACTGTGGGGACGACGTGAACTTCTTGAGGCCATGCCTCCGTTTATCACCGGCGGTGAGATGATCCGTCACGTCAGTTTCGAGAAGATCACCTTCAACGAGCTTCCCCACAAATTCGAAGCCGGCACCCCTAATATCGGCAACGTCATAGCTTTCCGAACTGCGCTGGACTATCTGGATAATCTTGGTATGGACAATATCCGCGCGCACGAAATCGCACTGACTCAGTACTGTGTCGAACAACTGACCAAACTTGACGGTATCGAGATTCAGGGGCCACTGGACTATGCCGAACGCGGGGCGGCTGTTTCTTTTACCGACGCTGATATCCACCCTCACGATATTGGCACTTTCCTTGATTCCCGCGGTATCGCGATCAGAGCCGGGCACCATTGCGCCCAGCCACTGATGCGTGCGATGGGAAAGGTTGCCACGGCGCGGGCGTCACTATATATTTATAATAATCAGAGCGATGTTGATACTCTTGTGGAAACGTTAATCGAGATGAGAAAGTATTTTGGTGTATGAACGAACGTCTTGACGATCTGTATCGAGACATTATCCTCGACCACTACCGCTCACCCCGTGGTCGCAATCCGGTGGACCGACCCGACATCGCCACCGACGGCTACAATCCTTCGTGCGGTGACGAGGTCGAGCTGAAGGTTGAGATTGATCAGGACCGAGTCAAGAATATTCATGTCGATTGCCGGGGGTGTGCCATCTCGGTGGCGTCCGGTTCAATGCTGGCCGAGGTGATCAAAGGTAAGTCGATCGACGAAATCAAGGAAATCAGTCACGTTGTAAGAGCGATGCTCAAAGGCGACACCGACGACATCCCGGAGGACTTAGGCGATCTGGACGCACTCAAAGGTGTCCGTCAGTTCCCGGTTCGTATCAAGTGTGCCCTCCTCGCCTGGCTGGCGCTGATTGAGGGTGTAAAGAACTTCGAAGAGGGTCACGGTGCCGACGGCTCATCAATCAGTACAGAAGAATAATCATCCACGATGACTACGCCCACAAAGGAACAAATCCTCGAAGCACTCAAATCGGTTCAGGACCCGGAGATTCGGATCGGTATTGTCGATCTCGGCCTGATCTATGACGTCTTTATCGAAGAAAACGGGAAAGTACAAGTCAAGATGACTCTCACCACTCCGGCCTGCCCCTATGGCGATATGCTTGTCACGATGACACACCGCGCCGTCGAAAGCGTGCCGGGCGTCGCTGGTGTTGAGGTTGTGCTTGTCTGGGATCCGCCCTGGGATCCCAAAGAGATGTGTACTGACGCGGCCAAAGATCAACTTGGCATCTGGTAGCCGGTGCCCATGGCACTTCCCCCCTTCCGCGAGAACATTGATCTGCTACATTAATGAATACCCGCCATCAACAATGACGGTTTGTCCAGTGATCCAACTTGCCTGCGGACCGGCCAGAAAAACAACAACCGACGCAACTTCCTCGGGTCGTCCGACACGCTTGAACGGCGTTCTATCGGAAACTTCCTTCAGCATCGATTCGTAGTTTGGGAATACTTTCAGCGCATCGGTGTCGATAAAACCACCCGATACACAGTTGACCGTAATGTGCCTCTTGGCCAACTCAATGGCGGCGTACTTAACGATATTCTCAATCGCCGCTTTGGAGACTCCGATTGAAGCATACCCTGGAATATACCGTATCGAACCGAGCGACGAGAGCGTGACGATCCGACTGTGGTCGGGCATTATCGGCGCACCCAGTTGAATACAATGAAGAAAAGCCCGCGCGTTGGTATGCATTGAGAGGTCCCAGGCCTTGTCGTTGATATCCAGCATGTTTGTAAAAAGACCGAGAGCGGCATTGGAAACCAGAATGTCCAACTTACCAAACCGCTCTTTGATGCCATCGAATATACCCGGAAGCTGATCTTGTTTGCCTATGTTCGCACGATGGGCGTAGCACTCGACACCATACCCCTTGATCTTCTCCACCGCTTCGTTTGCCGACTGCCGACTGCGAAAATAGTTGAGAACGACGTTGGCGCCTTTCCGAGCCAGTCCTTCGGCCACAGAAAGCCCGATGCCCTTGGTTCCGCCGGAAACAAAGGCCACTTTCCCTTTCAACTCCATCTCTCGTCCTTCTTTCTTATCCATGACGATCTCAGTTCTTTTCAAGTTTCATCAGCCTGCACCTACCAGCACAACATAAACGACCGTTTTACTCTACGTTACAACATTGCTGCACCAATTCGTTTCGGAGTCAACAGCAACCATCGCTTCTCCGGTATCACATCTCACAAATTACAGATTAGCTGATCTCCAACATCTTCTGAAGGGCCAACAGCGCTTCACCGCGGTCGGGTTCGGGCACGCTTATCGGTTTGAGGTCGGCGTAATTCTCAAGAGTATAGGCCAGATCATTAAGAGTCGTACGGTACATGTTGGCACACACCGGACAGGTCTGACCCGATAGTTCAATTATTTTCTTCTCTGGATATTGATGCGCCATACGGTTGATCAGATTGATTTCGGTTCCGATAGCGATCGTGCTCCCGGCCGGTTGTTTTTCGCAATATTCAACTATGAAACTCGTGGAACCATTGGCATCGGCCAGCTCGACCACTTCGCGGGGGCACTCAGGGTGAACAACTACCTGCACACCGGGGTAATCTTTTCGCGCCTGTTCAACATGCTCCGGCCTAAATGTTGTGTGGACATGGCAGTGCCCTTTCCAGAGGATGATCTTCGCCCGCTCGATATCTTCGGGAGCAAGACCGCCTGACTCGCGCGAAAAATCCCATACGACCATTTCCTCCGGCTTGATTCCAAACCGGTGCGCAGTGTTGCGGCCAAGATGCTCATCGGGGAAAAAGAAGAGCTTCTCCCTCCTCTCCAGCGCCCACCCCATAGCAGCTGCCGCATTAGATGATGTACAAATCAACCCGCCATGCCGACCGGTAAAAGCCTTGAGACCAGCAGCGGTGTTCATGTATGAAATCGGCATGAATGTCTCATCGCCACCAAATTGTTCGAGAGATTTCCAGGCTTCCATCACATCGGCCATCTCGGCCATGTCAGCCATCGGACATCCGGCCAGCGGATTGGGCAGGAAGACCATTTTTTTCTCGTCGGTCAGGATATCAGCAGCTTCGGCCATGAAAAGTACACCGCAAAAGACTATAACCTCCACATCTTTCTGCTCTAATGCAATCTTCGACAACCCATAGCTGTCGCCGACATGATCGCCATACGCAACGACTTCCATCCGTTGGTAATGGTGGGTAAGGATACAGAGCTTCGACCCCAACTTCTTCTTTGCAGCAATAATGCGTTGCTGCAGGTCGGTAGTCTCAGCTTCGCGATATTCTTTGGGCAATGAAAAATGCACTGTCTACTTCCAACTCTCAGCAGTACCGCCCTCTATCGGGCAACTTCGGTCTTGAGACCATAGCCTATAGTATATGGCATTGTCCCGACATCTGCCAGCAAGACTTCTCGCAGGTATCATTTCATTTCAGTCAATGATAACAACCCTGACTGCGCCCAATTGTTTCTACTAATTCCACTAATCTGAAGATTCTATCCAATAGTGGCCAGTTGTGCAAACAGCCGGTCATTGTCCGGCAAGACCGCCAGATCGACCCTATCAATGAAGCGAATCGTGCCGGTCTTATCTATCAGGAAAATCACCCTCAGACTGTAACCGCGCTCTTCTTCGAAAACACCGTATCTGCGGGAGACCTCGCCGTGCGGGTAGAAATCGGACATCAGCGGAAACGAGAGACCACCGAGCGACCGCGCCCACGCAACGTGGCACGGAACAGAATCCACCGAAATACATAACAACTGGCAGTCGTACTGATCGAACCGTTCAATTTCGGCCTGATAGCCCGGTATCTGGTTGCCGCAGACGGGCGTCCAGTCGCCGGGATAAAAAGCCAGCGCTACATTTTTCCGTCCCTGATACCAGGCCAGGTTCAGCTCTCCCTCGTTGTGCGTTGGCAACGTGAAATCAGGAGCTGCGTCACCGGTGTTGAGCAATTCGTTGTTTGGTTTTTCCATCTGTTCGTACCAACTTCCAAAGTTTGTTAGTAATGCGCTGACGACCTTCAGGCGTTCTTCCCACGAATATACTCCGAGGCCTTTTTCATTCTCTCCACCACTACCGGCTGAGTCAGCACCGCGAGCATGTCATACAACCCCGG
>DAOUUR010000204.1 GCA_030668045.1 bacterium | reverse complement strand
ATCCTCGGTGGGGCCGACAAACTGATCGCCGCCGCGGTGGCTGATGGAGCCGAAAAATTCGCGCTCTCAACATTGGATAAAGCCAGAGGCGCTCGCGCTAAGGGCAACGCCATGATCTCCAAGGACCGGTCCAATCGCAAGGATGAGACTGTTGAGGCAGATCGGGCAGAGTACGAAGCTCGCCACGCCTCCAATATCGCGCGGTCGGTCAGATCGCTAAGTCGTAACGATCAGGCATGGGAAAAGCTGATGCTTGTTTATGAGATTCAGATTGATCGTATCGGCAAGGACGTCGGTGCTGGCAGGCTTCCTTTTGATAACGGTCCGATTGCCGCTGCCGACAGCCTGATTATGTATATCCAGTCTCTGGCAGGTGAGAACAGTCGACTCAACGAAACCCAGGAGGCGCTGGCAGCATCGTTGGGCAAGACCCTTGAGCGGCTCAATTACAAGAATACCGATAATAGCCCGATCGAGCTGGCGGCATTGGTTGATAAGGAAGTAGAGTCACTGCAGGCCCAGGCATCGTCGTTGGCCGATCAGGTGGAGCAGGAGATTGTCAAGTCCACTGAGTTGGAATCATCCCAGGGGGAAATGGCCGCCGAGCTGCAGACTCGCAAGGATCAGGAAGATAAGTTTAGAAAAGCCAAGTCGATGTTCAACCCATCGGAGGGTGAAGTTCTCTTCAATTCTTCCAACGATATCGTTCTACGGCTCAGCGGAATCTCATTTGACATCGGGAAGAGTACGATCAAAGATGAACATATTCCGATGCTTGGGAAAGTTGTTGAAGTAATAGGAATGTTCCCGGATTCCAAGCTGATTGTCGAGGGGCATACCGATGCAACCGGCGATGCCAATACCAATACTTTTCTCTCGGAGAAGAGAGCGTTTGCGGTCATGCAGTATTTGAGACAGAGCATGCTGATTCCGGCCGATCAGATTCGGTCGATTGGTTACGGCGATGAGAAGCCGGTGGCAAGTAATTCCAACGCGGAAGGTAGAGCGAAGAATCGTCGGATTGATGTCATAATACTGCGGTAAGTTTGTTTTAGGTATAGAGATAAGTCGAGAGGCCGGGATGTACTGCATTCCGGCTTTTCCTATTGCTGCTTAATGCTGTTTGGGGAAGCCGGAGGGCTGAAGAGTACTATTTCACAAGGACCATCTTGCGAGTTTCCGAAAATTCGCCGGCGGCCATGCGGTAGAAATAGACTCCGGTTGCGACGGAGCGGCCGTTTTCATCTGTTCCGTTCCATTCGACCGTATGTTCACCGGCTGGCTTGTCGGTATCGGTGAGAGTGCGTACCAGTCGTCCCTGAATGTTGAAGACCGTAATATTGATGTGGGCCTGTGTTGGGAGCGTGTAACTTAATACCGTTGAGGGGTTGAACGGATTGGGGTAGTTCTGGGAGAGAGAGAAATTCTCCGGCAGATCGACAGAGCCATCGTCTACATCAAGCACGAGTTCGAAGTAGGCCACACCGGTATCGATGTTGGATATGTTTGAAGGATTCATGAAATCATCCCAGGAACGTATCCCGACGTAGTAAGTTTCGCCCGGTTGGAGATCACTCATAATGAGTTCCTGGGCCGTCCCCCCCGGTAGGGGAACCGGGGGAGAGGTAAATAGTTCAGCGGTTTCAAACGAGGTGGTATCGAATTCGGTGATAGAATACCTGATTTCATAAGCACTGGCGGCACCGGACATACCATCATCGCCCGGTGCAGTCCATGATAACACCAACTGGCCTTCCTCATTTCCGATTGAGGCCTGTAGATCACTGATAGCCGAAGGCGCGACCTGATCGCCAGCCGTCTGTGCATTGATAACGGCGGAAAGACCAGACCAGTTGGGGATTTCATCGGCGGTCTTAATGGCGAAGTAGTACATGGTGCTGGGGGAGAGACCGGTGACGGTGAAACTCTCGCCGCTCCAGGCAGTCTGAGGGATCGGTTCGCCCGATACCTGAGCGGCTGAGTCCCAGTTGCTCTCGTTAATAAGTGAGGTCGAGTACCGAATATCGTACTCTGCCGCCGTGCCGGTAGTGCCGTCGTCGCCCGGCGCAGTCCAGTTGAGGGTCAGCGAGGTTTGGGTTGGAGCAGAGGTCGTAATAGTGGCAATAGTAGCCGGTGCATCCTGTTCCGGAGCGGTTGCCTGACTGACGATATTTGAAACTGATGACCAATTGGGGACCTCATCGGCAGTTTTGATGGCGAAATAGTACAGCGTACCGGGTGTCAGGTTTGTAACGGTGAAGGACTCGGGGCTTCCGACCAACTGCGGGGTTGGTACACCGGTGACATTGGTGGCGGCATTCCAGTTAGCATCGGTGATGACCGATGTTGAGTAGCGCAAGTCGTATTCGGCAGCCTGGCCCGAATTGGCGTCGTCACCCGGTGCGGTCCACGAGAGGGTGATCGTGGTTGGGGTGGGGGCCGCTGTCGCGTTACCGCCGGAGATCAAGGCGATCAGAATCGCAAGAATGGCGCCACAGGCCACTGATTCCTGACGACAAACAGATTTCTGATATCTCTCCATGCACACTCCTTGGCTGACTATTCAGATTGATATGGACCAATTCCTTGTGCAATATCCGTTCCAATCCGAAACACATTAGTAAGGCGTTGCGGGGGAGGGGGTTGCGGGTTTGAGTCCGCCTTCAGGTACCCTGTTCAGGGAAAGAATCGTGTTCAGTCCTTGAGTGATGTTCAGGTTTGAAACAGCCGTTGGAGTGCCCTGTTGTTCAAATGTTACTGTTCACGAGCGACATGGCAGCCTCAGGTATTCCTTGCACTGCTCGCTCTAAGTTGGGGGCTGGTACTAAACTGACGAACCTTGCTGCCGTGTTCTCCCGAGCTAATGCAAAAGAATTGCGGTTTGGTCGCATTGTATGAGGTGTCTTGGGCAACAATAGAGGTGGTTGCGATGCGATTGGTCCGTGGCAGATAGCAGAAATCCTAAGACTATTGAGCCTATTTTTTTTGTTGACCCTATTGACTCAAAGAGGCTCAATAGGGATAATAATAATGTGGAGTAGTTCATAGCTTAACGAACAATAGAGCGTTTTTGAAGATTCAGGAGGAAGCTGCATGAAAAAATGTGGTAACGACGTTACAAATTCAATTGTAAGCTTAAACCATACAAGTAATTCAATGGAGGAAAGACTGTATGCGACTAAAGTTCCTAACGCTTTTTATTAGCGTTCTAGCGATGCTTTGCGCAGGCTCCGTCTTCGGGGGTGTCACCGGAAAAATAACCGGTGAGATGACCGATGCTGAAACGGGTGAGCCAATGATTGGCGTGACCGTTGCCGTGCAAGGGACCAACCTGGGCGCCATTACCGATCTGGACGGTATGTATAACATACTTAACGTTCCGGTCGGTACGTACACACTTGTGATTAGCGCCATAGGTTATGCGACAGTGGAAGTCAGCAACGTTCACGTCTCGGCCGACCTGGCAACGTACCAGAGTCAGGGCATGTCGTCGAAGGCTACTGACATTGGCACCACTATCCAGGTGACTGCAGAGGCCCCGATGGTGATCAAGGACAAGGTGGCCTCCGTCCAGATTATCAGGGCGGAAGAACTTCTGGCTATGCCGACCCGCGGTTTTGAGGACGTGGTGGCCGTGCAGTCGGGTGTGGTTGCTTCTATCCAGACTTTCCGGGGTGGCAACCGGTCCAACCGGGAAGCGACTAATGGCCCGGAACTGTTTATCCGAGGTGGACGTCCTTCGGAGGTTGCCTACTACGTGGATGGATTTTCTCAACAGGATCCGCTCACTGGCACCTCGACTGGTAACATCAGTAATAACGCCATTAAGGAAGTTACCGTGATCTCGGGCGGGTTCCCCGTCGAGTACGGTCACGTTACTTCCGGTATTGTTAACGTCATCACCCAGTCCGGGGGCGACAAGCTCTCTGGAACGGCCGAAGTGGTAACTGACCAGAAATATGACCAAAACTGGTACTCGGCCACTTTGGGCGGACCCATCCCCGGTCTTGAGAAGGGTCACTTCTACGGTTCGGTTGAACGCCGTTATATGGGTGACCGCCGGCCATCGGCCATCACCAGCGACGTTCTACCGGAAAGCCCCGACAGGCTGCCCAACAACTGGCTCTCGGGATGGTCATACACAGGGAAGCTGGACTACGACATTACTCCGAATATGAAGGTGGCATTGGGCGGAAACGCTTCGATCGACAGGTGGAGCCGCTATCAACACTCGAGACTCTTCGAGAACGAGCACAACGCGTATTTCGATGATAAGAACCACGGGATGAACCTGAAGTTGACGCACACCCTGAATGCGAAAACTTTCTACAACCTGAGCGGTTCGTATTTTGTTACCGAGCGTTTCTCCGGTGACGGTATGCATCGTGAAGACCTCTGGGCTTACGGCCGACCGGACGGGAACCCCACTGCCGACAACGAGAAACTGTTCCGCCAATGGGACGATTGGATGGAAGGAGTCTTTGATTCGATTGACCCCAGCTCAGGCGATTCCGTCTTTTTCACTGCCACACCTAGTGGCCTGGACACTGTGTGGGTCATTACCGATACTGGAACCGTCGACGGTACACCCTGGGCGGACAGTACCGAGTACTATTTTTTCATAGGTGACGAAAGTCAGGTGTATGACGACTACGTTAGGCGTAAATCAGAATACATTGGCTTCGCCGGGGATATCACCAGCGAAATCAGCCGTGAGCATACCCTTAAGGCCGGTTTTGAGTTCCACCGCCACACCCTGCGATACTATCAGCACCTGCGCCCTATTTATGTCTGGCAGGGTATACACTCATATGGTCACGTCAACCGGTACGGTTATGACGAATGGGGAAATGAGTCGGATGACGAGGACTGGCGCAACGAGGCCAAGAACCCGACCGACTTCGCGTTATACCTGCAGGATCGGATGGAGTACCAGGGTCTCATCGTGACGGCTGGTCTTCGCTTTGACGTCTTTGACTATAAGGGACTGCGTCTGCGTAGTGAAGATTTGCCGCTGGATCCAGATTCTTTGCAGTTCGATGCTGATCTAACCAACGACACGTTAACCCAATCGCTTGAACTGGAAGACTTTGAAGACAGTGAGGTTTTCACCCGGGTCTCGCCGCGTCTGGGAATCTCTTTCCCCATCAGCGACCGGACCCAGATGAGGGTGAGCTACGGGAAATTCTTCCAGCGTCCAAATCTGCAGGATCTCTACGTTGGCTATTCATTTATGGAGTACCAGCTTGTAGGGAGCGGTTACTACACGGATTGGGGTAATCCGAACCTCAAACCACCGAAAACTACGGCATATGAAGTTGGTATCACCCGTCAGTTGGGTGATAATACTTCGTTTGATGTTAATATTTTCTACCGTGATGT
>DAOUUR010000092.1 GCA_030668045.1 bacterium | reverse complement strand
TGTCTCTATATTCGACTTGACTTCTCGGATATCAAAGCTCTAAAATTGCTTGAGAGTCCGAGGTTGGTGCTGACGCTGGCCGCCACCGAAGTTCTGGAGCTGCCGGCTCGTCTTAATTGCGACAAAGGCGAGGAGGCAGAAGGTCGATTCCGTTGGGCGTTTGACGCCTTCTTCGAGGCAGCGGTTGAACGAAAGCTGCTTTGGCCGGATCGGTTCGGATCGGTCAGCCTGAAGCTCTCAGTCTTTGATGGTGACCGTTATCTGGAAAAACAGCCGGAGAATGCGGCGATTGAAATTGATGTACCCGAAGAGGGAAACGAGATGTTCTGGCCCACTTGATTCCAGAACATGAATGGCTACGGAGGACCTATGTCAGAATCATTTTTCAAAAATGATCCCGATCAGCAACCTCAGGGGAAAGTCCCGGACCTTGAGGACACCGCTGGTGAAGAGGCGAGCGGCGGCAGCGCCGATAGCGAATTCAGCACCCAGGAAGATCGAATGGCTGCGATTATGGCCTATATTCCGATCCTCTGTTTCGTCCCTCTTCTGAATATGAAAGAGAGCCGTACAGCTCGGTTTCATGCGCGTCAGGGTGTACTTCTGTTTCTTGTTGAGCTGATTGCGGTGATATTCCTTATCGACGGGATATCGAATTTTGTCTTCAAGGGGATTCTCCTGATCGCTATCGCTCTGTCGATTGCCGGTATCTATTTTTCGTTTCAGGGGAAAAGCTATAAGCTCCCGATAATAGGCGATCTTGCCGACAAGACAAAGCTCTGAGCAATACGTCGGGAGGAGCCCTGGTTAGGATCAGAGATCATCGCTGATCTCGCTTCTCGCCTGTTTGGTTGGTGGCGCTGTCGCCTGATGGCGCTTTGAAAGTATGGGGCCAGTCCCATAGTCAGTCAAGACACTCTTCAATCTGTAGATAGTTTGATGGCCGTGTAACCATCCGGTCGATCAACTGATATCTAATAAGCAAATTCACAAATGGGAGCTTGCGGGCTGGTACCAAGCCGGTTGCGTCTGCCCTGTCATCTTCTCCCGATTTATCTCTCCCAATCTGCCGGAGGTGGTACGCTCGTTGCGTTTACTACTGGTGAACCTAACTGTACCGGAGTGAAACGATGAACCGACTTGCCTTCAAATATGTGATCCGCTCCCTATTAATCAGTGCTGTGTTCGTTATTATGTTCGGGCAGTCGGCTGTTTCGGCATCGGATGCAGGTCGTACTGCCTGCGATTTTCTACGGATAGGAACAGGTGCGCGGGCTGCCGGGATGGGTGGTGCTTATACGGCTGTTTCCAGTGGAGCCTCAGCGTCATTCTGGAATCCTTCCGGACTGGCCGACATCGACGGGGGGGAGATCGCCCTGGGGCACTTCGCGTGGTATCAGGACACAAGGCTGGAGCATGGCACGATAGCCTTTAATCTCGGTCATCGGGCTGGGTTGGCAATTTCGGCAACGTACCTTGGCTACGGCAAAATCGCTGGCTATTCAAGTTCGGGACAAGCCACCGGCAACATCTCAGCCAATGACTACTCGGGAGCAATGTCATTGGGTTACTCAGTATCCGACTTTCTCTCCGTCGGCATAACCGGCAAGTTTATCGGGCAGCGCCTTGATGATGTCAGCGCGTCAACATATGCTCTCGATTTTGGCGTCCGCCTGATAAAAGATCGGTGGGCGATAGGAATGGTGGTTGCCAACGTTGGACCTGATATCATCTTTGAGGCGGAGAAAGGAAACCTTCCCACAACCACTCGAATCGGACTCTCGGGATTTCCGGTCGATCAACTGTTGGTTTCTGTGGAGTTTGAGAGGGGGCGTTTCGGTGAACTGGTATGGCACAACGGAATTGACTACTGTCTCTTGGAGCAATATCATCTGAGAATGGGACACCGCCACCGGCCATCGGAGCCAGATGATGACCTGGCCTCAGGTCTCACTTTTGGAGCTGGTGTCGACTTGAGTGGCTACAGTTTTGACTACGCTTTCACTCGCGAGGCCTCAGCCTCAAACGAAAATCTGCATCGTTTCTCTTTGACAATCCGGTTCGGCCAATAGCCCACCTTGCTGCGCATTTGATTCACAGGATCGAACCGTAGTGTGATTGGCGGTGTGCACGACAATGCACCGGACACTCTGATTGTAGGTAACTGTTTGCACACAAACTGCGATTCTGGTCCTAAGCCCAAAACAATCCATGTCCCAATCTTGATTTAACCCACCCTAACAATATGTCTGACAACGCATTACGCTCTGCTCGATTATTGAACAGCATTATTGGCTGGAAGCCGGGTTTGGCAGTCCTTTTGCTCTGAACAAGTTAGCCAAATGATTTTAAATATAGTGGCCTTTTGAAGATATGGAAAACCGATACGACAATAACCTGACGATGCGAGTGGACGCTGCTGTGGTGGCCAATCCGTCCTCCGGTTATGGTGCCATTACAGAAATCGAGTTGGACCGGCCGCAAGCAGGCGGGGTCGCAGTTTCCATGTCGGTTAGTAACCAATTCAGCTTCCTGTTTTCTGAATATTTCAAAGGAATCCTGTTTGTAGCGCTGTGTGCATTCTTTATATTTGTGGTGCCGACTTTTGTAGCTAAACCTGCTGTGTTGAGACAGATGATTTTCAGAGGCTTAAAGCGTACGTTCGATATTATTGGCTCGATTGTCGGGTTGATCCTGACTCTTCCATTGTGGATTATTCTTCCTGTTATGATCAAGCTTGACTCTCCAGGGTCGGTTTTCTATTCCCAGGTTCGAGTTGGAGTTGATCGCAGAAAACGGGATCGTCGTTATCATCAGAATACTGATGCCAGGGAGCAGCGTAATCGTGAAAGAAGGCGGGAGAATAACTTCGGGAAGCTCTTCAAGGTAATCAAGTTTAGGACGATGGTTGCCAACGCCGAAACGGGAACTGGGCCGGTCTGGGCCACTCGTGGAGACGCCAGGATCACTCGTCTGGGTGCAATCCTGCGTAAGACGCGGATGGATGAGATTCCGCAATTTGTCAATATCCTAATCGGCGATATGTCCCTGGTGGGACCGCGACCAGAGCGCCCGACTTTTGTCAGGGACCTCTCCGAAAAAGTCGATCAGTACTCGCGTCGCCTTGAGGTCAAACCCGGTCTGACAGGACTGGCGCAGGTCGAAGGTGGGTACGATTCTTCGGTTGTTACAGTTGCCGAGAAGGTCAAATATGATCTGGAGTATATCGACAATTGGACGATCTGGAGCGATATCCGGATCCTGCTTAAGACGGTCATAGTCGTCTTTACCGGCAAAGGTGCCTGTTGAGAGAACAACAAGCCGATGTGAACATCAAAGATTATGTGGCCGATTTAGATCGGCCTTTTTTATTGTAGGCCTTGTTTTAAATCAACTAATCGCTTATTATTCCGATAATTACGAACGGACTTAACTCGTTGTTAATCGAGGTAGATGGCGTTGAAAAGGATTTTGGCCACCACCCTATTTCTAATTTGTTTTCTGATCACCCTGTCAGTTGAGAATGTACTGGCGGGCTCTCTGGTCGTACGATCAGTGCCGGCAGGAGCGCAGGTGGTATTGACTGGTGAAGTTGTGCTCTCGGGAGTAACCCCGGTTGTTTTTGGCCAGACTCTAATTGGTGATTACAAACTTGAGATCAAAAAGTACGGATATGAGACCTACGATACGCGGATAGTCCTGGATCCCTCAAAGATCACCGAAGTTGATGCCTCCCTCTCGCGAAAGACGCGGTTTAAGGCTGGCGCCCGTTCTTTCCTTGTTCCGGGTTGGGGGCAGCAGTATGTATCGAAGAAGGGCAAGGGACTGGTGTTTACCTCTTTGACCATTGGTGCGGTCGTAGCCTATTTGATCGCCGATGCTGATTTTGACGACAAGCGAGAATCATATTTAACAAAACGAGATGAGTACGATGAAACCAACCAGTCTGGTACCTATGAAGAACTGGTCAGACTGCACGCTGAGCTGACCGACCGACGGGCCAAGGCGTACGATGCCGAGAGCTGGCGTCGGATTTCAATAGGTGCGGTGGTTGCCGTATGGGGTATCAACATGCTCGATATTGTAATGTTCTTCCCTGAAGAGAGGGGTGTTTTCTCCGTGAAAGGGATTGCGGTAGCACCCACCACAAGTCCCGAGATGACAGGCTTGAGGCTGTCAATGGAGTTTTAGAGAGAAATTGCTATGACTAAGAACTTTATTGTAATTCTTGCTGTGGTTCTGTTGCTGGCCGCTGGTTGCAGCAGATACATCGAATCACGCGATCCGATTCGTTCGCTTCCCGATGCCGTCGTTGCTCCCTATAATCTGGCTGCGCGATTAAACAATCAATCGGTTACTTTGTCCTGGGACGCGGCCAATCCATCCACTATCGCCAGGTATCGCGTCTATCTCTCTGATTCGACCGGTAGCGACTATGTGGTTCGGGATTCCACGACCGAGCGCCTGATCACTATTGTAGGACTCTCGGTCAATACTCGCTACCTGTTCCGGGTTGCTTCGGTATTGAACACAGGCCTGGAGGGGTTGCCCTCCGAGGCGATCTCGGTGCGAATTGCTAATCTGTCGATGGTGATAGCGGGCAACGATGAATTTGTCAAGTCACGGGATGTTCAGGTCGAACTAAATGTTCCTTTTGGTACCACTCATTATATTCTGTCAGAAGATAGTTTGTTTGGCGATGCTGTTTGGAAGGATTATTCCTCGTTTTCCTCGTATGTATCGTTCCAGCTTTCCGAGGATGATGGTCTCAAGAAAGTCTTTGGTCAGCTGCAGTTTGCCGATGGCTCTCAAACCGGAGATTTGCTCAGTGACGAGGTGACGCTGGATACGCGAGCAACAATTGAGGAAGTTAGTTTTACGCCAACGGGAGTGACTCTTGATGTAGGTGATACGGTGTATTTCGAATTGGTGGCTGGGGAGGCTGATGGCGAGGCTTTTGTTGGTTTTACAGGGGCTTCGGTAGAGCTATATGATGATGCTACCCATACCGACCTGGTAGCGGACGACAGTACCTACAGCGGTTTCTTTGTTGTGCCTTCGTCTTTCAATCTCACCAATGGTCTGGTTACCGGTTCGTTCACTGATGCTGCCGACAATACAGCCGATGCCGTGTCGGCCACGGAATTTCTTACAATTTTCACACCGCCTCAGGCAGTCAAGCTTTCTGCCGTAGCCTATTCAACCTATCAGATTGATCTGTCATGGCCAAGTTCCGCCAGCGGCTATTTCTCGGCTTACAGGATTTACCGGGACAACTCCTCCTCGGTCAATGATGCCAGTTCTGAGCTGGTGGCTACAATTACTAACCGATCCACTGCATCGTATCGGGACACGACCTTGTCTGACGCCACCGAATATTTCTATAAACTATATGTTTTTGACAATACCGGATTGAAAGCTGGCTCCAATGTCGATAGTGCCACGACCCGTGTAAATACAGCTCCCGAACCAGTGGAGTTTTACAAAACCGAGCAGTCGGATTCAACGGCTACTTTCCAGTGGAGTATCAGTGGCGAAGATGATTTCGAATCTTATCGGATTTTCCGCGGGGCTAACGTCGATGTAACTATTACCGACCAGATCGTTGGTCTGATTACCAACAACGCTACTGATGAATACACTTATAAGCATCAGGGCACCGGGACCTTTTTCTTCAGGGTGTTTGTGTTTGATCGCCACGGGGTGTCAACCGGTTCGGTTAACAGCGTTCTGGTAGACTTTACGGAGTAAGATGTGCCTATCATAGCCGATGTAAACAGACTTATCTCGCTTATCATTGACACCTTCAAACAGATGGGACGGGGGACAATCTGGCTGATACTGCTGGCGTATCTTCTCCTCCAATGGTTGGTTCTCTACGCCCACTATGATTTCTCCTCACCGCTCTTTGCCGGGATGATGAACGGGTGGGTAACGCTGGTCAATAATGACAGAGCAGTCCCCTTCACTCATTATCCATCTCATGTGCTTCTGCTGCCCTATTACTTCGGTTGGGCCAGATTCTTTGTTGGGATGCTCGTTGAGGGAACGGTTCTCGGGCTGGTGGCGGTTCTTTTTGCGAATTCGTATCGACGCCCGGCTCCAGCCGACCGGTTGCTGCTGTCGGTTACTCTGAAGCGGTGGCTGCAATTTGTCTTTGGATGGCTGCTGCTCAATGGAGTTCTTCTACTGGTTAATTTTGTGCTTCCCGACTTGTTTGCGCCACTGATTACGGGCTCGCCTCGCCGGGAACTGGCTTTTGAACTTGGCTTGTTGCCATTGATATATTGTGTAGTTCTCAGCTTCTGCTTCCTGATCGTGCCTTCGATTGCAGTCTTTGGTGATAACATATTGCAGGCCATCGGTCGATCAGTGAGAGTCTGGCGAAGGCGTCCGGTGGCGATTTTCGTTCTATCAACGATAATCCTGGTGGTGCCTGTGCTGATCTCTGCCGCTGTTGGGCGGGCTGACGTATTGGTTGATAAGTTCAAGCCGGACCTGGTTTACTGGTTGCTTGTGATTGGTATCGGGGCAGACTTCTTTATCAATTTCTTCTGGATGGGTTCCGCGGTCGGACTCCTCATCGACGAAGAAATGTAACTCCTTACATATCAAGAGCATCTTTTTCCGAAGGCCTGCGAAGGTCTGTTTTGTTGTTTCACTTATGTTTCGATCTGAACCATGACTCGTCCAGGTGTGTCATTGAATGATCATTCTATGCAGAAGATTTGTCGTCGGGGAAACTACGATCTCATTTAGCAATCAATGACGTTTCCCTCTATAGAAGATTCGTTCCGAATGGATCAGGTATACAATGTACTCGACAGTTTCTCAAAACATGGATTGTCGATTCCCTCTATGAAAATATCAAGAAAATTCTCTTAAAGTTGTTCAAGGATATAGATTCCTCTTCACATATTTTCTTTTTGGCCGATAACTCAATCATACCGCCGAGGACGTATTAGGGTATGAAAAATATATTATTGGTTGACGATGATACGGACCTGTCCAGATCACTGGCAGATTTGTTTGATTCACAAAAATTTAAGTTCGACTTTTTAGAAGACGGCACCGAGGTCTCCAATTACGTCACCGATCGTGACGATCTTGATTTGGTGATGCTCGATGTTAATCTTCCGACTCTCTCTGGTCTGGACGTTCTCAAGCAGATCAAAGAACTAAAGAGCACCCTTCCCGTTATTGTAATCTCCGGATTCGTATCTACCGAAAACGCCATTGAGGCTATGCGCGAAGGTGCCTTTGAATACCTTACCAAACCTTTTGAAATAGATAAGCTGATCGACTCGGTCAATAAGGCCTGTGGTTTCTCGCGTCATGCTGTGATGCCCGCAGCTCCTGTGACTGATGCTACCAAACACCACGGTATTGACGAGATTGTCGGCAAGTCGCCGGAAATCGTCGAGATTGCCAAGTTGATCGGCCAGGTTGCCAAGACCGACGCTGCCGTCTTGATCTTTGGTGAATCGGGTACCGGCAAGGAGCTGGTAGCCAGGGCCATCCATCGCAATTCCAAACGTCGAAACAGCAAATTCCTCTCCGCCAATTGTGCGGCTCTTCAAGAGACTCTACTGGAATCGGAGATGTTTGGCCACGAAAAGGGTGCCTTCACCGGTGCGTACTTCAAGCGGATCGGCAAATTTGAGCAGGCCGACAATGGGACTCTGTTCCTTGACGAGATTGCCGACATGTCGATGCTGACCCAGTCGAAACTGCTGCGAGTTTTACAGGAAAAATGTTTTGAACGGGTCGGCGGTAATGATTCAATCGATGTCGACGTGAGGATGATCGC